>JANMMR010000517.1:0-1619 GCA_031373455.1 Rhodoferax sp. | reverse complement strand
GGCGACGCCGCCGCGGTGGCGACATTTGTTGAGCAGATGCATCGAACTGTGCTTGGACTGCTCGTGCTGTCGGTTGCCGCGACGCGCGGGCTGGTCGATGCAGCGAGAGGATTTGACGAGTCGGCGGCAGCCGATGTGCTGATCACCGTGGACAACGGCATCGCCAGTTTTGAAGGCGTGGCGGCAGCACGCGCACTGGGCATGGCGGTTTTGGTCACCGACCACCACCTGCCCGCGTCGATTGAAGGCGCGATCCTCCTGCCCAACGCGGACGTGATCGTCAATCCAAACCAGCCCGGCTGCGCCTTTGAAAGCAAATCTATCGCGGGTGTGGGTGTGATGTTTTATGTGCTGCTGGCACTGCGGGCCGAGTTGCGGCAACGCGGCGTTTTCGATGCGCCCGCCGCCGCGACGGGTCGCCCCGAGCAAGGCACGGCCCCACGAACAAGCGAAGCGCAGGGCGAGCCCAGCGCAGGGGGCAGCGCAGTACACGCAGTGACAAGCGTGGGGGCGCACATACTTCAGCCCAAGCTCGACGCGCTGCTGCCGCTGGTGGCGCTGGGCACTGTCGCGGACGTGGTGAAGCTCGATTCAAACAACCGCCGCCTCGTCGCGCAGGGCCTCAAGCGCATCCGCGCGGGCTCAATGCAAGCGGGAATCAACAGCCTCTTCACCGCTACCGGACGCAAGGCGCAGGCTGCCACCACGTTTGATTTCGGCTTCGCCCTGGGGCCACGCATCAATGCCGCAGGCCGTCTGGCCGACATGACCCTGGGCATCGAATGCCTGTTGACCGACGACGCCGGCCGCGCCGATGAGTTGGCCAAGACGCTCGACAGCATCAACCGCGAGCGCCGCGACATCGAAGGCGGCATGCGCGATCAGGCTTTGCTCATCGCCGAGTCACTCTTCGACGAATCCAGAGAGCCGCCGCCCGCTCTGTGTGTGTTTGACGCCGCGTTTCACGAGGGCGTGGTGGGCATCGTCGCCTCGCGGCTCAAAGACAAGATGCACCGCCCGGCTTTCGTCTTCGCGCAGAGCAAAGCGCCGGGCAAAGAACACGAGCTCAAGGGTTCGGGCCGTTCGATCGCCGGTTTCCATCTGCGCGACGCGCTGGATCTGGTGGCCAAGCGCCACCCCGGCGTGTTGCTGCGCTTTGGCGGCCATGCGATGGCGGCCGGCTGCACCGTGCAGGACGACCGCCTGGCCGAATTCGAAGTGGGCCTGACGCAAGTGGCCAGTGAATGGCTCGACGCCGCAACACTCACGCGCCGCCTCGACACCGATGGCCCGCTCGAGCCGCAATACCGCCGCGCCGACATGGTCGACACCCTGCACCACGAGGTCTGGGGCCAGGGTTTTGCGCCGCCGGTGTTCAGTGAAGCGGTGGATATCGTCTCGCAACGCCTGGTGGGTGAAAAACACCTCGCGCTGAAACTCAAGCACCAGGGCCAGCCGGTAGACGGCATCTGGTTTGGCCACACCGAGCCGCTGCCGCCGCGCGCCACACTGGCCTTCCGGCTGGACGCCGACGAGTGGAACGGGGTGCGGCGCGTGCGGTTTTTGGTGGAAGGTGTTGAGAATTAAATATTTCTTTAACTAAACCAATAAAATATTCG
>JANMMR010000509.1:0-12748 GCA_031373455.1 Rhodoferax sp. | reverse complement strand
CGCTGCAGGAAATCCGTTCCCATGTTGCTGTTGAAACGCTGCGGGTCGCTGGAGGCCAGCACCAGCATGCCAAAAGCTGGCGCGGCGCGGCCAACCACGGCCACACGCAGCGGCAGCAGGGCCAGCGAGAGCGCGCTTTGCGGCTCGGGCAGCCAGGTCACGGCTTCAAAGCCGGTGTTGAGGCCGCAAAAAGGCTCTGTGAGGCTGGAAGCGAAGAGTTTCGCGTCGTCACTCACGCCTTTGGCAAACGCCGCGCCCTGCAGCGTCGGCTCCACGTCCCAGACCTTGATGGCAACCTGCGGCACGAGGAAATGGTCGCGCACTTCATTGACGATCAGGTCCGGCATTGAGGCTGAATCGGCCGCGAGTAACAGGCTGCGCGTCCAGGCCAGGAGTTTGTCGGACAACATCGTGTTTTCGTTGCCGTTTCGGACCATCTCCATGATGCGGTGCTCGATCGCCTTGATCTTGTCGCGCAGCATCTCGGCCTGGCGCTCCTGCAGGCTCACCGCGCGTTTGCCGTGCGGGCTGGTCAGTTGAACACTGGCCAGCAGCTCTGCGTGGCGCTCGAAAAAATCGGGCGTGTTGGAGAGGTAGTTGGCTATGTCGTCTTCGGTGATGGGGTTGGTCAGTTGTTGGATCATGGTGGATTCTCGAATAGGGGTGGGCGGTTCAGAGCTTGTCGGGCAGATCGATTTCGCCATCAAACACCAGGGTTGCCGGGCCGGTCATCATCACCGGCGCATTGTCGCCCGCGCTGGCGCCGCTCCAGGCCACGGTGAGTGTGCCGCCGCGCGTCTGCACCTCAACGCTGTCGTCCAGCAGCCCGAGGCGGATGCCGCAGACCACCGCCGCGCAGGCACCGGTGCCGCAGGCCAGCGTTTCACCGGCGCCGCGCTCGTACACCCGCAGGCGGATGTGCGCGCGCCCGAGGATCTGCATGAAGCCAACATTGACGCCCTTGGGAAACGCGGGGTGTTGCTGCACGCGCGGGCCGATCGAGGCGACGTTGGCGTTGTCGACATCTTCGACCTGCATGACCGCGTGCGGATTGCCCATGGACACCACAGCAACCGAGACAATCGCCGCCGGGGAAGATTCTCCCGGTGCGGCGTCGAGCACCAGTGGCCAGATTGGAAAACCTTGCGTGTCGGCCGGGGGCTGGTTCAACTCGCCCGGCGGGTCAAACGGGATGTTCGCCAGCTCAAAAACCGGCGCTTCCATGTCAACCGTGACTTCGCCACCGGCCTGCCACTGCAATTCGAGCAGCCGGTTGAGCGTTTGCACTTTCACCTTGGTTTTGCTGGTGAGCTTTTTGGCGCGCACGAAGCCCAGAAAACAGCGCGCGCCGTTGCCGCATTGCTCCACTTCGCCGCCATCGGCATTGTGGATGGCGTATTCAAAATCAACGCTTGGTGCAGGAGACGCGCGCACGCTCAAAATTTGGTCCGCCCCCACACCAAAATGCCGGTCGGCCAGAAAGCGGTACTGCGCAGCGCTGAGGTTCAGCCGGGTCCGGGTTTCGTCAAGCACCACAAAATCATTGCCCGCGCCCTGCATTTTGGTGAACTTCAGCTTCATCGCCCGAATTATCCATTTATCCTCGAGGCGTACTGCAACAGGCCGTTATCAAAGGAACACCATGAGAATCCCAGACTGGACCGCTGAACAAAAGCCGCAAGCCACCGACCTCGTCGAGGCCGTCAAAAAGCGCCGGGGCGGCGAATTGATCCAGCTCGACAAGGTTTTGTTGTGGAGCGAGCCCATCGCGCGCGGCTGGAACGTTTACCTCGGCGCCGTACGCACCGGCCTGCCCACCAGCCGCAAGCTGCGCGAGCTGGGCATTTTGGTGGTCGCCCTGCTCACCAGCGCCGACTACGAATACAAACACCATGCGCCGGATTTTCTGGCGGCCGGCGGAACCGCCGCTGAGCTCGAGGCGCTGAACCGCTTCATCCGCGCCCAGCCGCGCGGTGTGGTGGCCGAGCCGGCGCTGGGCCCCGACGAAAGCGCCGTCATCGAATACGCGGTGCAGGTGACGCTGGACGTGCGCGTGAGCGACGCCGTGTTTGCCGGCATGAAGGCGCGTTTTGACACAACGCAGATAGTCGAGATCACCACCGCCATCGCCACCTACAACATGGTGGCGCGCATTCTTGTGCCGCTGGGCATCACCGGCCAGCATTGAGGCGCTGAAAGTCTCCTGACCCCCGCTTGCGAAGGTGCAGCGGGCTGTGTGCGGCATCGCACAGACCCAAGGCGCGCCGCGGGCAGATCATGGCTGAGAGTCTTTTTTTGGCTCCCGCCATGACTGGAAACGCCATGAACCTTCACCTCACTCTGACACCCCTGATTTCGCTGATCGCCGGGATTCTGATCCTGGTCATGCCCCGGCTGCTGAACTACATCCTGGCGATTTACCTGATCGTCGTGGGCGTGGTGGGCCTGTTTGGTGGCGGGGCGCTGAACCTCAAATAAGGCCGCAGAGTCCCGCTGTAGCCTTTGCCTTGCCGGCCCATAACGCGCCGCCCCTGTAGTACGACATCCGCGCCCGCATCCCCGCAGCCGCGTGAAGGCACAAGCGCCAACCCGCCGGCAAACCCCCTACTTCGGCGCCGAATACCCCACGCCGCCGGCTTTTTTCATGGCCTTCTTGGCGTCAGCGGAGGTCATGAGCGGGGTGGTACGGTAAGCGCTCATGGCGCCGCTGGAACCGATGGCCATTGCCATGGCGGCGGCGGAGACGTTGTCCGGCATTTCTGCGATGGCAATGATGTCGTATTCGCCAAAACAGAACCACAGGTCTTGCAGCTTTCCGCCCATGCGTTCAATCATCGGTTTGATGGCCGCCGCCCGATCCTGGGGGGCTTTGACCATGGAGGCGGTGGCCTGGGCTGCATATGAGGCTTGAACCATGTAGACGGGCATAACAGATTCTCCGTTGACGCGGGAAAGTCCGCGCGGCTGATGCTACGCCGACATCCGGTCAAATGGAAGCCTGCGGCCAGGTCCGGTTGTCAGGCAAAATCAAACCATGCCCCGCCCATCCCAGCTCCTGCACGCGCAACGCGAACCCGTTGCCACGCGCCCCGCCGCCACCGTCTTGCTGCTGCGCGACGGCGCGGGCGGCATCGAAGTGCTGATGACGCGCCGCTCCTTGACGGCCAGCTTCGCGCCGGGCGCCTACGTGTTCCCTGGCGGCGGTGTCGACGCCATGGACGCCGCCTCCCACGCGCAGGCCGTGCGGCGGGCCGGGCAAAGTGATTTGCATTTGACGCAGGCCATCGCCGCCATCCGCGAAAGTTTTGAGGAACTCGGCGTGTTGCTGGCGCGCCGCGCGGACGGCCGCCACGCGGACACCGCCGACATCGTCGCGCTGGACCGCAAACAGGCTTTCGTGGCCCAGTGTGCCGCACGCGGCCTGACGCTCGCCGCCGACGAAGTGTTTGTGCTGGCGCACTGGATCACCGACCGCGACCTGCCGCGCCGGTTTGACGTGCCCTTTCTTGTCGCCCGCATGCCCGAGGGGCAATCACCCGTGGCCGATGAGGCCGAGCAGTTCGAACCGGTGTGGGTGCGCCCGGCTGATGCCTTGCAGCGCCACAAGGACGGCAGCTTTTTCATCATCTTCCCGACCATCCGCACGCTGGAACGTTTGCAGGCGTTTGCGACGGTGGACGACGTGCTCAAGGCCTGCGCCGCAACCGGGCAGCCCTTGTGGACCAGTTGCCCGCGCGGCGGCTTGCTTGAAGGCCGCGAAGAGCGCTTCATGGAGCACGAACAGGCGCAGGGTTTTGGCGAGCTGGAGCTGGTCAGCCCCGACGGGCAGATCGTGCACCACCTGGACTGGGGCACGAACGCGCCCGTGCGCTTGCTCAAAAACGTGATCCGCCTGACGGCGCCCAACCCCGGCGCGATGACCGGCCCCGGCACCAACAGTTACCTCGTGGGCGACCCGCACACCGGTTACATCGCCATTGACCCCGGCCCGAACGAAACCGAACACATCGAACGGTTGTGGCAGGCGGCCGGGGGCGATATCCGGCTGATCGTCTGTACCCATTCGCACCCGGACCATTCACCCGGCGCCCAGCCCTTGCAAGTGCTGTGCGCCCAGGCGCCGCACGGTGTACCGCCGATTCTGGGCCTGCCCAGCGCGCCCACGGCGAACGAGCAATCACAATTCACGCCGGATCGCGCGCTACTGGATTTGGAGCAACTGGTCGTTTCAGGAAAAGGCCCCAACGGCGACATCACCCACACGCTTGAAGTGGTGTTCACCCCCGGCCACGCCGCCAACCACCTGTGCCTCGTGTTGCTCGAAGACGGCCTGCTCTTCAGCGGCGACCACATTTTGAACGGCAGCACCACGGTGGTGAACCCGCCCGACGGCGAGATGACGGCCTACCTGGAGTCGCTCGACGTGTTGACGGCGGCGTGCATCGAACACCGCATCCATTTCATCTTGCCCGCCCACGGTTACGTGATCGGCGAAGCGGCCACTGCCATCGCGCAGCTCAAGGCGCACCGGCTCAAACGCGAAGCCAAAATCCTGAAAGTCATGCAGGCCGACCCGAATGGCAGCATGGACGATTGGGTCCAACTCGCTTACGACGACGTGCCCACGCGCCTGTGGCCGGTGGCCAAACGGTCCATGTTGGCGCATGTGCAACGGCTGCAGGCAATGATCTGAAAACGGATTCAGGCCTCGAATCTGGTTCCAAATCAAACTTAAAATTGCTATATTATTAATAGCATACTATATAGATTTTACGTGACTTGATTGCCGAAAATACTTCAAAAATTGCTGTTGGCACTCCAATTCACCCCAATCGAACCCATATTGGGTATGTTTGAGTCCTTTTTGCCAGGCGCCGGGCTGCCGGCCTACAGGTCGTAGTCGCCCGGCGTGTCCGGCAATATCGACAAATCCAGCGGCCGCACCGCGCCCATCCACATCGCGCGGTCGCGGTGGTCGACCAAATCGGAGTCGCTGATCGGGTGGATAAAGACCACCAGGCCGTTGCGATGCATCGCCAGCCAGGGAATCACCTCACCAAACAAAGCCGGCCTGAAGGCCAGCTGGCAACTCCAGTCGGGGTGCGGGCCCACTGGTTTTTCATGCACGCGGCCCATCTTCAAAGGGAATTTCGCCGCCGCAGCCTCACACAGCGCACGCGCTTGCGCCACCGTTTGGGCATTGAAATACACATGCGCGTGAAAGCCGTGGATCACCGGTGTGGCGGGCGTGGCGTGTGTGTTCGCTGAGGCGGGAGTTACCATGGCCACAATGATCGCAGAACGCCGCCCCAGCCGCAGCCCCGGCCCGAAAAGCCCCACCGGCAAACCGGCGGGCGCCCCGAGCGGCCCCTCGCAGGAAGGCCAACGCCTCTCCAAGGTGGTGATGGCGCAGAAGGCCTGCTCGCGCCGCGACGCCGAAAGTTTCATCGAAGGCGGCTGGGTCAGTGTGAACGGCCAAGTGGTTGAGGAGCCGATGTTCCGCGTGTCCGAGCGCGGCGATCAGCGGGTTGACATCGACCCCCAGGCCAGCCTGCTCGAGCTCGCCAGCGTCACCTTGCTGCTGCACAAACCGCCGGGGTTTGACACCCTGGCCGCGTTGGGCGAGCAGCGGCCAAATGGGGAGAGTAAAGGACGTCGGGGGCGCGGGCACGGCGCGGTTGAACCGGCTCAGCGACTGCTCAGTTCAGGCTCCCACTTCGCACAACAACCTTCCCAAGGCGCGTCCCAAGGTGCTTCGAACGAGCGCGTGCTCAAACGCCATTTCGCAAACCTGAGCGCCTGCGTGCCGCTGGAAACCGCTGCCAGTGGTCTTGTCGTTTTCACGCAAGACTGGCGCGTGGCGCGCAAACTGCTGGACGACGTGGCCGTGATGGAACATGAGTTGATGGTCGAAGTGGCAGGCGTTGTAACGCCAGAGGCCCTGCAAAAACTCAACCACTCCGGCCAAAAGGAAGACTCCGCCGTGCCGCCCGTCAAGGCGAGTATCAACAGCACTTCAGACACATCCACGCGCCTGCGCTTCGCCGTCAAAGGCGCGCACCCGGGTTTGATTGCCTGGTTATGCGCCCGCGCCGGGCTGGAAATTCAAGGCATCAAACGCATCCGCATCGGGCGTGTGGGCCTGGGGCAGGTGCCCCTGGGGCAGTGGCGCTACCTGCTGCCGCACGAGCGCTTTTAGCCCGGGCGCGTGGCCCGCCGGCCTTCGTTGTTGGCGGTCGTTGTTGGCGTTCAGTTCCTGGCCGGCTGGCTCCAGCCGCCGCCCAGCACCTTGTACAGCACCACCTGATTCTGCAACTGCGCCAGCCGCGTCAGCAGCACCGCCTGGCGCGCGGCAAACAGGGAACGTTGGGCGTCCAGCAGATCGAGGTAACTGGCGACACCGTTGCGGTAACGCAGGTCCGCCAGGCGCAAACGCACGGCTTCGGCGTCGGCCTGGGCCTGCTGGGCGCGCAATTGTTCGCCATAGGTGGCGCGGCCGGCCAGCGCGTCGGCCACTTCACGGAAAGCCACCTGGATCGCTTTTTCGTACTGAGCGATGGCGCTGTCGCGGCTGGCTTGGGCGGCCTCCAGACCGGCCTGGTTGCGCCCGGCGTCAAAGATCGGCAAGAGGGCCTGCGCAGCAGCACTGAAGGCAAATGCGCCGCTTTGCAGCAGGCCAGACAACTCGCTGCTGGCCAAGCCCAGGCTGCCGGTCAGGGAAATGCGCGGGAAAAATGCTGCACGCGCCGCGCCGATATTCGCATGGGCGGCGAGAAGCTGTTGCTCGGCCGCCCGGATGTCGGGCCGGTTCGCCAGCAGGTCAGACGGGAGGCCGGCTGGCAGCTCGGCCATCACAGGTGCCGGTTGCAAGGGCTGCGCCAAAGCGCCCACACCCGCACCCGCGCTCGACCCCGAACCAGCCGCCGGCAGGTCGAATCCGGTAGGCAAAGGCTGGCCGAGCAGCAGCACGAGGGCGTTTTCATCCAGCGCGCGTTGGCGTTGCAATTGCGCCAAGGTGGCGCGCGCGCCTTCACTCAGGGATTCCGCCTGGCGCAGGTCGATCTCCGAGGAGGCGCCGTTGTCAAAACGCAGCCGGGTCAGCCGGTAGGAGTCTTCGCGCGTGAGCAGGGTTTGGCGCGTCAAGCTGAGCAATTCCTCGTCGGCCAACAGGTTCAGGTAGGCGTTGGCAACTGCCCCGACCAGGCTGATGTGCGCAGCCTGGCGGCTGTTTTCGCTGGCCAGGTACTGCGCCAGGGCGCTGTCTTTCAGACTGGCCAGGCGGCCAAAGAAATCGGCTTCCCAGCCGGTCACGGAAAAACCGGCACTGTAGAGGGTGGACGCGCTGCCCGGGCCGGTTGGCGTGCGCGTGCCGCTCAGGCCGATGCCCACCGAGGGGTAGAGGTCGGCACGGCGGATTTGCGCCTGGGCGCGCGCCTGCTCGATGTTCAGCGCCGCCAAACGCAGGTCGCGGTTGTTCCGCAGAGCGGCGTCGATCAGGGTCTTCAGGCGGGCGTCATTGAAGTAGTCTTGCCAGTCAATCTGCACCGCCGTTTTTGACCCGGAGGCAGCCACACCGTTCGGGAAAGTGGCGGCCACCGGTGCGGGTGGCCGCTCGTAGGGCACCTGCGTGACGCAAGCGGCCAGCAGGTTGGCGCACAGGGCCGCCATCAACCCGCAAGCCCTAACCGGGCCGGTTTTCGGTTTCATGGCTGCCCCTCCCTGACACCGGGCGAGGGTGCGGCCTGGGCAACCGGCGCGGCCGGTCCATCACCCGCCTCATGCGCGTACAGCCGGCGCTGGCGCTCGCTGCCCTTGAACAGGCTGCGCACCAGCACAAAAAACACAGGAACAAAAAACACCGCCAGTGTGGTGGCTGTGAGCATGCCGCCCATCACACCGGTGCCGATGGCGCGCTGGCTGGCCGAGCCCGCGCCCGTGGCGATCACCAGCGGCAACACGCCCAAGATAAAGGCCAGCGAGGTCATGATGATCGGCCGAAATCGCAGGTGGCACGCCGCCAGCACCGCTTCGACCAGGGTTTTGCCCTGCGCCTGCAGGTCTTTGGCATATTCCACGATCAAAACAGCATTCTTCGCCGACAGGCCGATGATGGTGATCAAACCCACCTTGAAATACACGTCGTTGGAGAAACCGCGCATATTGGCGCCAAGCAAGGCGCCCAGCAGGCCCAGCGGCACCACCAGTATCACGGCCAAGGGGATGGTCCAGCTCTCGTACAACGCGGCCAGACATAGAAACACCGACATCAGTGAAAAACCAAGAAGGATCACCGCCTGCGCGCCGGAGAGTTTCTCCTCGCGCGACTGGCCCGTCCACTCAAAGGCAAAGCCGGACGGCAACTGGGTGGCGAGCCGCTCCATCTCGTCCATGGCATCGCCGGTGCTGCGCCCGGGCGCCGCATCGCCCGAGATGCGCATGGCCGGGTAACCGTTGTAGCGGATGGTCTGCATGGCGCCAGTGATCCACCGTGTACTGGCAAAGGCCGAGAGCGGCACCGGCCGGCCCTGGCTGTTCATCGCGTTGAGTTTGAGCAGGTCCGCCGGCTGCATGCGGTTGGGCGCGTCAGCCTGCACCACCACACGCTGAAGGCGACCGCGGTTGGGGAAATCGTTGACGTAGCTGGACCCCAGGGCGGTGGAGATCACCGCATTGATCGCCTCAAACGGCACACCCAGCGCACTGGCCCGGTCGCGGTCGATGTCGATCTGCAACTGCGGCGCATCTTCCAGGCCGTCCGGCCGCACGCCAGCGAGCACTTTGCTTTGTGTCGCCAAGCCCAGCAACTGGTTGCGGGCCGCCAGCAGCGCCGCGTGGCCGTTGCCCGCGCGGTCCTGCAGGCGGAAGGTGAAGCCGGTGGCCGTGCCGAGCTCGGGAATGGCTGGCGGGCTCAGGGCGAAGATGAAGGCGTCGCGGATGCCCATCAGCGCGCCAAACGCCCGGCCGGATACGGCCTGCGCGGAGTGTTCAGCCCCAACGCGCTCACTCCAGTCTTTCAGCGTCACAAAGGCCAGCGCCGCATTCTGGCCTTGCCCGGAAAAGCTGAACCCCAGCACGCCGACCATGCCTTGCACCTCGGGCTGTTTCAGGATATACGCCTCCACTTTTTCCATGACACCCGTGGTGCGCTCGAGCGTGGCACCGGGTGGCAATTGCACGTTGACCAGCATGTAACCCTGGTCTTCACTGGGCAAAAACGACGACGGCATGCGCAGGTAAAGGTACCCCACGCCCGCCAGGATCGCCATGTAGATCACCAGTGACCGCGGTGCCTTGAGCAGGATGCGCGCGACCAGGCCCTCGTAACCCCTGGTGGTGCTCGAAAAACCGCGGTTGAACCAGCCCCAGAATCCGCGCTTGGCATGGTGTGATCCGGCCGCCACCGGCTTGAGCAGTGTGGCGCACAAGGCCGGGGTGAGTGAAAGCGCCAGGAACGACGAAAACAGGATCGAGACCACCATCACTGCTGAAAACTGGCGGTAAATGTTGCCGACCGATCCGCCAAAAAAAGCCAGCGGCACAAACACGGAGACCAGCACCACGGTGACGCCGATGATCGCCCCGCTGATCTGGCCCATGGCCTTGCGCGTGGCGGGCAGCGGCGCCAAGCCTTCTTCACTCATGATGCGTTCGACGTTTTCAACAACCACGATCGCATCGTCAACCACGATGCCGATGACCAACACCATGCCGAACATGGTCAACACGTTGATGGAAAAGCCAAGGGCCAGCAGCACCGCAAAGGTGCCCAGCAGGGACACCGGCACCACGATCGCCGGGATAACGGTGTAACGCAGGTTCTGCAAAAACAGGTACATCACCAAGAACACCAGCGCCATGGCCTGCAGCAGGGTCTCGACCACTTGCGCGATGGAGATCCGGACAAACCGCGAGCTGTCGTAGGGAATCTCCCATTTCACGCCCTGCGGGAAGAACCGCGACAACTCTTCCATGCGTTTGCGCACCGCCGTGGCGGTGGCCAGCGCGTTGCCGGTGGGCGACAACTGCACGCCGATGCCGGTGGAGGGTTTGCCATTGAGCCGCGCCGACGTGCCGTAACTCTGGGCGCCCAGCTCGATGCGTGCCACGTCTTTGAGGCGAACCGTGGAGCCGTCTGTGTTGGCGCGCAACAGGATGGCGCCGAATTGCGCGACAGAGGCCAGTTGGCCCTCAACGACCACGGTGGCAGACATCGTTTGGCCAGGGACATTGGGCAGATCGCCGAGGGTGCCGGTTGAGACCTGCACATTTTGAGCGCGGATCGCGTTGCTCACGTCTTGTGGGGAAAGGCCAAAGCCGGCCAGCCGGGTCGGGTCCAGCCAGATGCGCATGGCGCGCTCGGTGCCAAACAGCTGGGCCTGGCCAACGCCGGGAACACGCTGGAGTTCGGGCAACACGGTGCGCGAGGCGTAATCGCCCAGCGCCACCGGGTCAAACTCCGGGTTGTCCGACGAGAGGATGGTGAACAGCAGGAAGTTCGAGCGCGCCTTGTCGACGCGCACCCCCTGCTGGGTGACGGCGGCCGGCAACCGCGGCGAAGCACGGGCCAGCCGGTTTTGCACGTCCACCTGGGCCAAGTCGGCATTGGTGCGTGCATCAAAACTCAGGGTGATCTGGCCGCTGCCATTGGCCTGGCTGACCGACTCCATGTAGATCAGGCCGGGCGAGCCGTTCATTTCCTGCTCAATGATGCTGATGACGCTGTCTTCGAGCGTCTGCGCCGAAGCGCCCGGGTAGACGGCCGACAACAGGATGGACGGTGGCGCCACCGGTGGGTATTGCGCCACCGGCAGCTGTGTGACGGAGATCGAACCCATCACCAGGATGAAAAGAGCGATCACCCAGGCGAACACCGGGCGGTCTATGAAGAACTTGGCCATCAGTGGTGCTCCTCAGGACTTGCCTGCAGACGCGGACGCGGCTGGTGCGCTGGCAGCACCGGCGGGCCAGGGCACAGCCTTGACCGGCGCCGCACCACGCAGCTTCTGGAATCCATCCACCATCACCTGCTCGCCGGGCTTGAGCCCTTCCAGTATGACCCACTGGCCCGCCTGCGCAGTGCCGACTTTGACCGGGCGCGGGGCCACGGTGCCATCGGGAGCCACCACCATCACTGTGTCACCCTGGCCACCACGCGTCACCGCTTGTTGCGGCAACAAGACCGCGTTGCCAGCCCGCGCCTGCTCCAGCCGGACTCGCACAAACAGGCCCGGCAGCAACACACCACCCGGGTTCGGCACTTCGGCCCGCAGCGTGATCTGGCCGGTGGCGGCGTCAACCGACAGGTCGGCAAACAGCAAGCGGCCGGTGCTGGTGTGTTCACGGCCATCTTCCAGAATGATATGGACCATGGCGGCATCGGCGCCGCCCGCCCGCTTGAGCCTGCCGCCATCCATCGCGCGGCGCAGCGCCATCACGTCGCTGGCCGACTGGGTGAAGTTGACGAATACCGGGTCAATCTGCTGGATCACGGCCAACTGCGTCGCCTCGCCCTGGCCGACCAATGCCCCCTCGGTCACCAGCGCGCGCCCGATGCGCCCTGAAATCGGTGCCGTCACGTTGGCATAGTCCAGGTTGATTTTGGCAGTCTGCACCGCGGCGCGCCCGGAGGCGACGTCGGCCTGTGCCTGCTGCTGGCCGGCCACGGCATTCTGGTATTCCTGTTTGCTAATGGCATTGGCCTCAACCAGCGGTTTGTAACGCTCGGCCAAGGCTGCTGCCTGTGAGAGGTTGGCCTCGGCCCTCGCCAAAACTGCCTGGGCGCTCTGGTACGCTGCGGCATAAGGTGCTGAATCAATGCGGAACAGGGCCTGGCCCGCCCTGACGTCGCTGCCTTCGCGGAACAATTTGTTTTGCAGGATGCCGGCAACGCGGGCCCTGACCTGAGCCACGCGGGAGGCCTCGAGGCGACCGGGCAATTCCGTCACCAGGCCAACCTCACCTGGCGTCACGGTGACCACGCCAACCTCTGCGGGCGGCATGCCAGCAGCCGGAGGCGGCGCCTGTGCTGGCTTTTCAGCGGGACTGCAGGCCAATACCATCACTGCAGCCATGAACAGCGCAGCTGTCGTGCGGCGTGAGGCTTTGCTGCGGGTAACAAGCTCAATTGCGATGCGTAGGGCTGGCATGCGACTCTTTCTGCGTTGGTTTTTTGGAGCTACCGGCATGGAGCAAGGCCTTATCCTAAGGCCAGTCCGCCAGTATTGCAGGCGTGGGGAAATAGTGTGAAGCCCACCGATAAGCCGGATTCTGTGCAACTGCGCGCCCATGCGGACGCGCCGAAGTGACTGCCATTACTCTGGGCCATTGGTCACCCAATGGCTCGGTGCTACCTACCCGCCAGCTCTGGGGGCCCCATCAACGCTGGCCTACTTGGTATTGCTGCGCGTAGAGATTGCCCGTTTCACCCGCTTTGGGTTGCCCCGCGGCGACTCGTCTCTGTTGCTCTGATCCTCACCTTATAACTTCGGCTTTCGCCTCGGCATTTCAGTGGACAGCTGTTAGCTGCTACGCTGCCCTGTGCAGTCCGGACGTTCCTCCAGTGCCTGGTTTCCCAGATTGCACCGGCGGCAGTCTGGCAGGCTTCACGTGGCAATTATCGCCTCCCGGCCAATAGATGGGCACAATGGCAGGCGCAATCGCAACACCCAAGGAGACACTCATGAAGGCACAGAACATCCTGCAGACCATTGGCAACACGCCGCATGTGCGCATCAACCGCCTGTTTGGC
>JANMMR010000491.1:0-3027 GCA_031373455.1 Rhodoferax sp. | reverse complement strand
GGTGCCAATGCCCACGGTGTAGACGCGCACCCCCCGGTCGGCGGCCATTTTGGCGGCCTCGATGGTGTCGATGCCGGTGGTGCGCTGGCCATCGGTCAACAAGATGATGGCGCCGGATTTGTAGGAGCCGGGCGGAACCGGCGTGAATTCTTTCTTGTCTTTCGGCTTTTCATCGATGGAAACGCCGCGCTGGCGCTGGCTTCCATATTGCAACTGCCCAAGGTCAATGCCCGCATCGGGGAAGAGTGTGGCCAGCGACATCACGATGGCGTTGCCGATGGCGGTGGCGCGCTGCATCTGGAAGCGGTCTATCGCCGAGACCAGGTCTTCGCGGTTCAGGGTGGGAATCTGGGCGACGGTGGCTGAGCCGGCAAACGCGACGATGCCCACCTTGATGCCTTTGGGCAAATCCGTCAAGAAAGCCTTGGCAGCGTTTTGCGCAGCCACCATGCGGTTGGGTTGAACGTCTGTCGCCCGCATGGAGCCCGAAACGTCCATCGCCAGGATGATGGTTTCCTGGGTAGAGGGCAGGCTGATCACGGCAAACGGCCGGGAGGCGGCCAGCAGCATGGCGGTGATGGACAGCAAAAACAGCAGTGGCGGAACATGGCGGCGAAAATTGGGGCCGCTGCCCATGGCCTCGCGCACGATGGACAGACTGGCGTAACGCAGCGCAAGTTTTTTCTTGCGTTTCATCAACCAGATGTACACCGCCACCAGAATGGGCACAAAAAGCAGCAGCCACAACAGGTTGGGCCAGAAAAATGTCATCGGCATTTGTTTGGGAAGCAGGGCGGCCATGTCCATGTCGTCTCTCCAGTGCGTGCGGCTCGGCCTTCAGGCGGCCCGTTTGAGCTGAGCCGGCAATTTCGTGCCGGCGCCAACGCGGCTCCGGCGTTTGCGCATGTCCGTGAAGCGCATGATGGATTCCACCAGATCGTCTGCGGTGGAGAGCTCCAGTGTGTCTACGCCCGCCTTGCTCAGGTTCTGGCGCAATTGCACTTCGCGTTCGAGCGCGATGCGAGCAAAGCGCTGGCGGAATTTCGGGTCATGGGTGTCGACCAGCAGTTGCTCGCCGCTTTCGGCGTCGCGGATGGTGATGAGGCCCAGGTCGGGCAAATCCATTTCAATAGGGTCAACCAAACGCACCGCCACCACTTCATGTTTTTGAGCCAGATGCCCCAAGGCTTTTTCCCAGCCCGGCTCGCTGATGAAATCAGACACCACAAACACGGTGGAGCGCCGGTGAATGAACCCGGCGGCGGCCTGCAACAAGTCGCCCAGTTTGGTGCTGCCAGTCTCAGCGTGTTTCGGCCGCCTGGCCATGGCGTGCATCAGTTGCAGGATGTGGCGCCGGCCGCTGCCCGCCGGGATCACGGTGTCGACGCCTGAACCGTACAGCAAGGCACCAACGCGGTTACCGTGGCGTGTGAGCAAGCGCGCCAGCACGGCCACAAAATCAGCCGACACATTGCGTTTGCGCTGCTCGCCGGAGCCAAAATCGATGGAGGGGCTCAGGTCGAGCAGGAACCAGGCCGTCATCTCGCGGTCTTCTGTGAACACGCGCACATGCGGGATCTGCAGGCGCGCGGTGACGTTCCAGTCCATGTGGCGCACATCGTCGTGCAACTGGTACTCGCGCAAATCGGCCAGGTCGATGCCGGTGCCGCGCAAGAGCGTGCGGTAGTCGCCTTGCAGCAGGCCATCGAGCCGCTTCACCACCGTCCACTCGAGGCGCCGCAATACGCTGTCTGTGCCCGAAATCTGCGGCGCGTTGGCGGCCTCGGCCATCGGCACGGCGACGGCTTTTGGCTTGCGCTTGAACGGGTTGAACATGGTCAAAGGCTTGTGAACCGGGGCTGCTGGTAGTTGATGTTCGGGGGCTTTTCGGCGCTCTAGGCCGCCAGCTTTTCATGTTCCAGCGGTTTGGCCGGCACCGGGATTTTTGCCATGATCTTGGCGGTGATGGTGTCGGCGGTCAGGCCTTCCGAGAGGGCTTCGTACGAGAGCACCAGCCGGTGCCGGAGCACATCGGGCACAAGGTCGGTCATGTCTTCAGGCAATACATAGGTGCGCCCGCGCAACATGGCCAACGCCCGCGCGCCTTCGGTCATGTTGATGGTGGCCCTGGGACTTGCGCCGAAGGTGATGAAGCGCCCCAATTCCTTCAGGTCGTGTTTGTCTGGCGTGCGTGTGGCAGAAACCAGGCGCACTGCGTACTGGATCAAGCTGGGGTCCACATAAACTTCGCGGCATTGTTTCTGCAGTGCGGCCAATTGCTCCGTAGTCGCCACAGCGCTCACTGCAACCGCCGCACCCGTGACGCGCTGCACAATCACAAATTCTTCTTCGTCGGTCGGGTAGTCCACCAGAACCTTCATCATGAAACGGTCGACCTGGGCTTCGGGCAGCGGGTAGGTGCCCTCGGTCTCGATCGGATTTTGCGTGGCCATCACGAGGAAGGGGCTGGGCACTTTGTGCGTCACGCCGGCGATCGTGACCTGACGCTCCTGCATCACCTCCAGCAACGCGCTTTGCACTTTGGCCGGCGCCCGGTTGATTTCGTCGGCCAGCAGGAGGTTGGTGAAAACCGGGCCCAGCGTGGTTGAGAAATCGCCGGTCTTCTGGTTGTAGATGCGGGTGCCGACCAGATCAGACGGCACCAGATCGGGCGTGAACTGGATGCGTTTGAAATCGCCACGAACCGTGTTGGCCAGGGTCTTGATGGTGAGTGTTTTTGCCAAGCCCGGCACACCTTCCACCAACAGGTGGCCTTGCGCCAACATGGCCACCATCACCCGCTCCAGAAAACGGTCCTGGCCCACAACCACCCGTTTGACCTCGTAGAGGATTTTTTCCATCAGTTGGGCGGTTTCGACGCTGGTGCTTTTCAACTCGGGGTTGGCGATGGCTTCCATGGACAGGTCTCGGTTGGGGTTTTCAGGAGGTTTATGCAGGAGGTCTGGGGCGGGGGACAGGTCAGAAGGGCGGCAATCCTGCCGCACCGGCGGCGTTTTCAATCGGCAC
>JANMMR010000473.1:0-1544 GCA_031373455.1 Rhodoferax sp. | reverse complement strand
AGTGCCACCGCCCGTGAGCGCGCCGCCCAAAAGCTCGCTGGCCACGGCCATACCGAAGCCTTTGTGCTCGCCGAAGGTCATCAGCGCGCCGAATAATCCGTTGCTCTGCGGCACGACGACCACGCCAGGGTTGGTGGTGGGGTTGCCGTGTTCGTCAATCAGCAAGCCGGGCGCCACGCGCTCGCCCTTGTTATGGGCCACGCGCATCTTGCCCTGTGCCTGACGGCTCGTGGCGAAATCGAGAATGAAAGGTTCACGGCCTTTGAGGGGTACGCCGATGCAGCACGGGTTGGTGCCAAAACGCCCGTCTGCCCCGCCCCACGGTGCGACGGCGGGCCGTGAGAGCACGTTGACAAAATGCATGGACACCAAACCCTGCGCCACCGCCATCTCGGCAAAATGACCGATGCGGCCCAGGTGGTGCGCATTGGCCAGTGTCATGATGCAGCTGCCGTGCTGTTTGGCGCGCGCTAGCCCCAAGTGCATGGCCTGCTCACCCACCACTTGGCCAAAGCCGCGCTGGCCGTCGAGGTTGAGCATCGTGCCGATATCCAGATTGATTTTGGCTGCTGTGTTGATCTGCAAACCGCCGGGCTCCATGGCCGCATCCACATAGCGCGGCACCATGCCCACGCCATGCGAGTCGTGGCCGCTGAGGTTCGCCATGACCAGGTTAGCAGCGACCGTGGCGGCTTCCGCGTCGCTGCTGCCCAGGGCTTTGAAGATTTGGGTGATCTGGTTTTGCAGATCTTGGGGATTGAGTGTTTTGTCCATATTGATCCCAAAAAAATATTCCATTCTCACATCACGGCACCGAGTTGCCAGGGTACAAATTCATTCTGCCCATAGCCATGTTTCTCGCTCTTGCTCAAACTGCCTGACGCCGTTGCCAGTATCAACTCAAAAATACGCTGGCCCATCTGCGCCACGTCGCAAGTGCCGTCCACAATCTCGCCGCAGTTGATGTCCATGTCTTCTTCCTGCTTGCGCCACAGCGCCGAGTTGGTGGCCAGCTTGAGCGAGGGCGACGGCGCGCAGCCATAGGCCGAGCCGCGCCCGGTGGTAAAGCAAATCATATTGGCACCGCCCGCCACCTGGCCGGTGGCACTCACCGGGTCGTAGCCCGGCGTGTCCATATAGACGAAGCCTTTGGCCGTGATGGTTTCCGCATACTCATACACCGCCTCCAGATTCGTCGTACCGCCTTTGGCAACCGCGCCCAGGGATTTTTCTAGGATGGTGGTCAAGCCACCCGCCTTGTTGCCGGGCGACGGGTTGTTGTTCATCTCGCCTTGGTTGATGGCGGTGTAGTGCTCCCACCACTTGATGCGGGCAATGAGCTTCTCCGCGATGTCGGGCCGCACGGCGCGGCGCGTCAGCAAGTGCTCGGCACCGTAAATCTCGGGCGTTTCAGACAGGATGGCCGTGCCGCCGTGTGCCACCAGCAAGTCCACCGCCGCACCCAAAGCCGGGTTGGCGCTGATGCCGCTGTAGCCGTCTGACCCTCCGCATTGCAGGCCGATGGTGATGTGCGCCGCGCTGCA
>JANMMR010000452.1:0-3838 GCA_031373455.1 Rhodoferax sp. | reverse complement strand
CCGTGGCGTCGGCATGGGCGCCGCCATGCATGTCAGCGGCAACCGCACCATCGGCAACTGGGACGGCTCCAGTGTGATGTTGAAAATCAATGAAGACGGACGTGTGGTGGTGCACAGTGGCGAGGCCGATGCCGGCCAGGGCGCCATGACCATGCTGGCCCAGGTGGTGGCGCATGAGCTGGACATCCCCCTGGCCCACGTGCATGTGGCGATTCCCGACACCGACGTGTCGCCCTGGTGCATTGGCGCGCTGGCCTCCCGCGTGACGATTGCCGGCGGCAATGCCGCCATCGTTGCGAGCCGCCTGGCGCGGGACAAGCTGTTCGCGCTGGCGGCTGAAACGCTCAAGGCATCTGTCGATCAGCTGCAACTAGCGGCTGGTGTGGTGCATGTTCTCGGTGACACATCCCGCAAATTCACGCTGGCCGAACTGGCCCGCATGCACATCTGGCGCCACGGTGGCGAGGGCATCCAGGTGGTGGGCAGTTGGGATTCCAAAACCGTCATGCACGATGACAAGGTCTACGGCAACATTGCGCCGGCCTACTCGTTTGCGGCGCAGGCGGTGGAGGTTGAGGTCGATCTTGAGACCGGCCAGGTCACGGTGGTGAACAGCTTTGTCTCGGACGACTGCGGCAAGGCTTTCAACCCGCAGGCCGTGCACGGCCAGAGCAATGGCGCGGCTGCACAGGCCATTGGCTGGACGCTGTACGAGCACATGCAGCTCGAAGGCGGCCGCCTGATGAACGGCAATTTTGCCGACTACACCATGCCGACCGCCGACGCTTTGCCCACGCTGCAAAGCGGCATCGTTGAGTCCAACGACCCGAACGGCCCGCACGGGGCCAAGGGTGCCAGCGAAACCGCCATCCTGCCCGGCGCACCGGCCATTGCCAATGCCGTGTTCGATGCCGTCGGTGTGCGCATCACCGACTTGCCCATCACACCGGAAAAGGTGCTGGCCGCCTTGCGCTTACAGAAACAAATGGAAAGACAAGTGGGGGTGGCCCATGCGTGACTTCGATTTTCTGGAACCAAGCTCTGTGCTGGAAGCCAGCCGCATGCTGGCCGATCTGGGTGACGAATGCCGGGTGATGGCGGGCGGCACCGCGCTCATGCTGGCGTTGCGCCAGCGCATGCTAACGCCCACCCACATCGTATCGCTGGCGCGCCTGGACAGCCTGCGTGGCATCACGTTTGATGCGCACAAAGGCCTGCGCATCGGCGCGCTGTCGCGCCACTGCGATGTGGCGGCCTCGCCCGTGGTGCAGCAGCACTACCCCATGCTGGCGTCCATGGCGGCCAGGGTGGCCAACCCGCAGGTGCGCAACCAGGGCACGATTGGCGGCAACCTTTGTTATGGCGACCCGGCCACCGACCCGCCCGGCTGCCTGATGGCGCTGGACGCGCAGGTGGTTCTGGCCAATGCGCGCAGCGAGCGGGTGCTCAGCATCGAAGAATTCCTGGTGGACTACTACGTCACCGCCGTCGAGCCGGATGAAGTGGTGGTCGAGATCCGCGCGCCCCTGCCTGCGCCCGATGCCTCGGGCAGCTATGTGCGTTTTCTGCGCACTGCCGCCGAGCACCGGCCGCTGGTCAATGTGTCCTTGCTCGCCCGCCGCAACGGTGCGCAGTGCCATTCCGCCCGGTTGGTGGTGGGGGCTTCGGTGCCGGTCTCGCGCCGGGTGCGCCGTGCCGAAGAATTTTTAGCCGGCAAAACCGTCACGCTGGAGGTGGCGCAAGAGGCGGCCGACATGGTGGCGGCCGACATCGAGCCGCTATCAGACTCGCGCGGTTCGGCCGACTACCGCCGCGACATGGTGCGCGTTGCGGCCCGGCGCACGATTGCAGGCCTGTTCAGTCTGCCAAGCAATGAGGGGGCCGTATGAGCAAACACGTGGTGGACATCAAGGTCAATGGCGAGACGCAATGCGTCGAAGTGCCGGCGCGGCGCATGTTGTCTGATTTTTTGCGCGACGACCTGCACCTGACCGGCACCAAGCGCGGCTGCGAAACCGGCACCTGCGGCGCCTGCTCGGTGCTGGTGGACGGCGAGGTGGTCAAGTCCTGCCTGATGCTGGCCGTGCAGGTCAACGGGCGGTCTGTCACCACGGTGGAGGGCCTGAGCCAGGGTGACACCTTGCACCCGCTGCAGGAGAGCTTCATGCGGTGCGGCGGTCTGCAATGCGGCTATTGCACACCCGGCATGTTGATGACGGCCTGCGCCCTGCTGGCCCACAACCCCAAACCCACGCCCGACGAGGTGCGCCATGCCTTGAGTGGCAACCTGTGCCGCTGCACCGGCTACACGCAGATTGTGGAATCCATCCTCAACGCTTCGGAGAAGATG
The DNA here is from genome assembly GCA_031373455.1 of Rhodoferax sp. GTDB lineage: Bacteria > Pseudomonadota > Gammaproteobacteria > Burkholderiales > Burkholderiaceae_C > JANYCG01. The sequence goes on along the minus strand of JANMMR010000452.1, from coordinate 1,488 downwards.
CATGGACATTGAAAAAGACTTGACTGTCGCCGCGCCTGCAGAGCGTGTCTGGCAGATGCTGCTGGACCCGAATGTGATGGGTGCCTGCGTGCCAGGCATGAAGTCCATCGACGTCATCAGCGACATGGAGTACGTGTCGCTGATCCACGTCAAGATCGCCTTCATCAGCGCCAAGTTCAAGATCAAGACCACCATCGTCGAGCAGCGCGCGCCGCACTACCTGCGCACCGAAGGCACGGGCGAAGACGCCTCAGTGGCCAGTTCGCTCAAACAGTCCAGCGAGATCTTCCTGACGGAGCGCGACGACGGCCAGACCGAGCTGCGCATGAAGATCCATGTCGATGTATTGGGGCGCCTGGGCACTTTCGGCCTCTCCGTGATGAAGACCAAGGCCGACCGCATGTGGGAGGAGTTTGCGCAAAACCTGGCGGCGCGTCTCAATCCAGAGGCGCAAGCGCAGACCGCGCCCGCAGCAATTTCTGGGGCGCCACCTGCCGCCGCGCCGATCGCGGTTTCTGCCGCAGAGCCCGCCGTTTCGGTTTCAGCTCCAGCGATAGCATCAAATAGCTGGTGGTCGCGCGTCTTGCGGCGCTTGCCGCAGCCGACACTGACCGCCCCACCGGCCTGGCCGCATATCCGCATCGACATCAAACGCGCAGACCTGCGACGCGGCAATACGTCCATCACAGTGTATTGGCCGTTGGAGGCGTCCGCAGAATGCCGCGCCTGGCTTCAAGACTGCGCGTCCTGAAACCCACCAGCCCGCAGCGTCACCACCAGTGTATCCCGGTGCGCCATGGCGCTCTGGCTCGCATCCTCCGGCTGGATCGGCGTTGACTCGTGAATCACTTTCGCGTCGTCCAGCAGCAACAGCGACCACGGCTGTGTGAGCGTGAAGCGTTCGCCCGAAGTGCCGTTCGCATCAAACACACGCGTCTCGCCGCCTTTGATGTTGAACCGGTCCACCATGAACACGGCGACAAAATCCACGCCGTCGCGGTGTGCGCCTTCGGGTGTGGGGCGGCCAATGCCGTCGGTGGTGTCGATGCGGAACTGGTGGGCTTCGACGAACCACGGCGCCGATTGGGCGCCCGGGCCCGCTACCTTGGCACAGTCGCTGCTGACCCGGGCCAGCCAGACCAGCAACTTTTGCCAGGCCGGCGCGTTCACGACTTGCGGCGAGATCGGCTCAAACCAGCGCTGCATGCCGCCATGCAATGCGTTGTATTCCACCGGCTGCCAATGCGCGCGGTGCGGTGCTTGCGTCACAGCAGCGCCATCGACCAGAAAACACGCATGGCGGCGTTTGCGGTAACGGCCGCCGTCTTTCAGGTAGGTGTCGGTGGTGAGGTCGTTCCAAAAAGGGTTCAGGGTTTGCAAATCGACCAGGCTGCAACCGATGCCCTGCGCCACCAGTTCGGGTGACAACACGGCATAGCCGCGCCCTTGCAGCGCGCTGCTTAAAAGCTCAAGACCCGCGATGCCAGC
>JANMMR010000422.1:0-5807 GCA_031373455.1 Rhodoferax sp. | reverse complement strand
CAGGTGCGGATCAACGGCAAGCCAACCAGCGCGGTCGGGTCGTCGCTGTCAATCGAATCGAGCAGGGCGATGCCCAGACCTTCGCTTTTCGCACTTCCGGCGCAGTCATAAGGCGTTTCGGCCAGAAGGTAGGCTTCGATTTCACGGTCTGTCAGGTTGCGGAACTTCACGTTGACCGCCGCCAGATCCACGTTCGCGAAGCCGGTGGCCTGGCAGGTGACCGCCAGCGCCGTCTGGAATACCACGGTTTGCCCGCGCATGAGGCGCAACTGCGCTGTGGCGCGCGCGTGGGTGCCGGGTTTGCCCAGCGGCTCACCGTTGAAATCGGCCACCTGGTCGCTGCCGATCACCACCGCTTCCGGGTAACGGGCCGAAACCGCTTGCGCCTTGGCCAGCGCGAGCCGCAAGGCAATCTCGCGCGGGGTCTCGCGGGAGGCGGGGGTCTCGTCGACATCGGGCGCGACCACGTCAAACGGCAGCCTCAAGCGGGCCAGCAGCTCCCGCCGGTAGACCGAGGTGGAGCCCAAAATAAGCTGCCGGGCCATCGCCGGGTGAAGAGTTTGATCTGCCATGCAACGATTGTCTTACACTGAAGTCATGAACGCCGAACCCGCACCCCGCCGCCTCGATGTGAAGGCCAGTGCCCTGCACGGCGCCCAGCTCGAAGGCTCAGAGCCGCTATCAAACTATGAGCGGCTTGCGGCAGATCTGCGGGACTCGCCGGCTGACCTGATGTTGAAGTGGTCGGCGAAGTTCAGCGCCCGAACCGGCGCCACTGGCGGTGCCGATCCCTGGCTGCAGCTGCAAGTTTCAACCCGCTTCCCGCTGGTTTGCCAGCGTTGCATGGGCGCGCTGGAGCTGCCGGTCGCCATCGAACGCGAATTCCGCTTTGTGGCCAGCGACGCGATTGCCGAGAAGGAAGACGACAGCTGCGAGGAAGACCTGCTGGTGCAGACGCGCGAGTTCGACCTGGCCGGTCTGATTGAAGACGAGCTGGTGATGGCCTTGCCGCTGATTCCGCGCCATGACACCTGCCCCCATGAGGTGCCGATGTCTGCCGTAGACGCCGACTTCGAAGCCTCAAACGTGAAGCCGAATCCGTTTGCCAAATTGTCTAGCCTGGTGAAGGGAAAAGACAAAAATTAACCTGGTTGTTAACTTTTAACCAGCGTTTGGCTGAAAGTTAACATGGGTGTTAATTATTGACAAAAAATGCCGATTTTCTCCAAAAATATGAATAAAATCGACCACCAAGTCACGGATAATATGGGTTTATTGCTATAAATAATATAGCAAAACGCAGCGGCTCAACTGAATTCAACCGGCAGAGCCCAATCAACCGAGCCCAACCCGTTGAACGCAACTCAATTCAATTCAACTCGAAGGAGCCCATCCAGTTGAGCCCCATCGAACCAAGCCCGCCATGACCCGGCCGGCGGCGTTCGAGCCCCCGACGCTCAGCGTGTGGTCAGTGGCAAAACCTTGCGTGCCGTGGCGCCAGTGAAGAGCTGGCGCGGGCGGCCGATCTTGTATTCCGGGTCGCCAATCATTTCGTTGAGCTGGGCGATCCAGCCCACGGTGCGCGCCAGGGCGAACACGGCGGTGAAGAGTGGCACCGGGATGCCAATGGCGCGCTGCACAATGCCGGAGTAAAAATCGACATTGGGGTAGAGCTTGCGGCTGACGAAGTAGTCGTCTTCCAGGGCGATTTTTTCCAGCGACATGGCCAGCTTGAACAAGGGGTCGTTTTCCAGGCCCAGCTCGGCCAGCACTTCCTTGCAGGTCTCCTGCATCAGCTTGGCGCGCGGGTCGTAGTTTTTGTAGACGCGGTGGCCGAAACCCATCAGCTTCACGCCGGAGTTTTTGTCTTTGGCTTTCTCCATGAACTCGCCGACCTTGGAGACGCCGCCCATGCGCTGGATTTCCTCGAGCATGTTCAGCGCAGCTTCATTGGCGCCGCCATGCGCCGGCCCCCACAGGCAGGCCACCCCCGCCGCGATGGCGGCAAACGGGTTGGTGCCGGAGGATCCGCACAGGCGCACGGTGGAGGTTGAGGCGTTTTGTTCGTGGTCGGCGTGCAGGGTGAAGATGCGGTCAATCGCGCGCTCGAGAACAGGGCTGACCTTGTACTCTTCGCACGGCGTGGCGAACATCATGTGCAGGAAGTTGCCCGCGTAGCTGAGCTCGTTGCGCGGGTAGATTTAAGGCTGTCCGACGGTGTTTTTGTAGGCCATGGCAACCAGCGTGGGCATCTTGGCGATCAGACGGATCGCGGCGATTTCGCGGTGCTGCGGGTTGTTGATGTCGGTGCTGTCGTGGTAGAAGGCCGAGAGCGCGCCGACCAGGCCGGTCATGATGGCCATGGGGTGCGCGTCGCGGCGGAAGCCGCGCAGGAAGAACTGCATCTGCTCGTTGACCATGGTGTGCATGGAGACGAGTTTGCTGAATTTGGCTTTGCCCGCTGCGTTGGGCAACTCGCCGTAAAGCAGCAGGTGGCAGGTTTCCATGTAGTCGCAATTGGTGGCGAGCTCTTCGATGGGGTAACCGCGGTAAAGCAGCTCGCCCTTGTCGCCGTCGATAAAGGTGATAGCCGACTCGCAGGCGGCCGTCGAGAGGAAGCCCGGGTCATAGGTGAACATGCCGGTCTGGCCATACAGCTTGCGGATGTCGATCACGTCTGGCCCCACGCTGCCCTGGTAAACAGGAAGGTCGATGCCGGGTTTGCCGTTGCTGAATGTCAGTGTGGCCTTGTTTTCTGCGAGTTTCATTTTTTGCCCTTCAAATTTCAGTGCTAACCAGTTGTTCTCAACATTTTCAAAACTTCTTGCGCCGCCCCGCTTGAGGGTGCGTTTTCCACGTCCTTGAGCTCTTTGCGTGACAAATGCAAATCGAGCAAATCATTGTCACCCAAGTCCATCAAGGCCGTGAGGCCCGCCGCGTGTTCCACCGTGAGGCGGGATTCAAAACGCCTGAAGAACCGCTCGATGAAGAGGTCGTTTTCCAGTAAACCCCGGCGACAGCGCCATTTGAGTTTGCTCAGTGCCCGTTCGTCGATCAGTTCGTCCAATTTTGGGGCAGACGGTCCTATACCGTCCTTTAGACCATCATTTCCTTGATCTTCCCAATCGCCTTGGTCGGGTTCAAACCCTTCGGGCACACGTCCACACAGTTCATGATGGTGTGGCAGCGGAACAGGCGGTACGGGTCTTCGAGGTTGTCCAGGCGCTCGGCGGTGGCTTGGTCACGCGAATCGGCGATGAAGCGGTAAGCCTGCAAGAGGCCTGCGGGGCCGACGAATTTATCAGGGTTCCACCAGAAGCTGGGGCAGGCGGTGGAGCAGCTGGCGCACAAAATGCATTCGTACAGGCCATTGAGCTCGTCGCGCTCTTCGGGGCTTTGCAGGCGCTCTTTCTCAGGCGGAATGGTGTCGTTGATCAAATACGGCTTGATTGAGTTGTATTGCTTGAAGAACTGCGTCATGTCCACGATCAAATCGCGGATCACGGGCAGGCCGGGCAGGGGCTTCAACACAATCGTGCCCGTGAGCGTGCGCATGTTGGTCAGGCAAGCCAGGCCGTTTTTGCCGTTGATGTTCATGGCGTCCGAGCCGCACACACCTTCGCGGCAGGAGCGGCGGAATGAAATGGCCGGGTCGATCGCCTTGAGTTTCATCAGCGCGTCCAGCAGCATGCGCTCGGAGCCGTCAAGCTCGACCTCGATGGTCTGCATGTAGGGCTTGGCGTCCTGGTCCGGGTCGTAACGGTAGATGGAGAACGTGCGTTTTGCCATGGGTTATTTCACTTCTCTGTTTAGAACGAGCGGGTCTTGAGGGGAACACTCTCCACCGTCAAGGGTTTCATCTGCACGGGCTTGTAGGTCAGCCGGTTGCCCTGGCTGTGCCACAGGGTGTGTTTGTGCCACTCGTCGTCGTTGCGGCCGTTCGGGTATTTGGGTGAGTCTGCATAGTCGTCCACGCTGTGCGCGCCCCGGCTTTCGTGCCTGGCGGCGGCAGAGACGATGGTGGCCTCGGCGGCTTCAATCAAATTCTCGACTTCCAGCGCCTCGATACGCGCGGTGTTGAAAACCTTGGATTTGTCTTTGAGGTTGATGTTCTTCACACGCTCGCGCAAGGCCGCCACTTTGACAACCCCTTCGTCCATGGAAGCCTGCGTGCGGAACACGCCCGCATGTTGCTGCATGGTGGCACGGATGTCATTGGCCACATCTTGCGCGTATTCGCCGTCGGTGGCGTTGTCGAGCCGTTCCAGGCGCGCGATGGTGGCTGCAGCGGCGTTGGCCGGCAGCGGTTTGTGCAATTTGTTCTTGTTGTTGAATTCCACGATGTGGTTGCCCGCCGCGCGGCCAAACACCAGCAAATCGAGCAACGAATTGGTGCCCAGGCGGTTGGCGCCATGAACGCTCACGCAGGAGCATTCGCCCACAGCGTATAGCCCATTGACGACCATGCTCTGGTTGTCGTCGTTTTGCGTGACCACTTGCCCGTGGATGTTGGTAGGCACGCCGCCCATCTGGTAATGGATGGTCGGCACCACGGGAATCGCTTCTTTGGTGATGTCCACGTTGGCAAAGTTGTGGCCAATCTCGAACACGCTGGGCAGGCGTTTCATGATGTCAGCGACGCCGATGTGCGTCATGTCGAGGTTGATGTAGTCTTTGTTGGGGCCGCAGCCCCGGCCTTCCTTGATCTCCTGGTCCATACAGCGCGAGACGAAGTCACGCGGGGCCAGGTCTTTCAAGGTGGGTGCGTAACGCTCCATGAAACGCTCGCCATTGCTGTTGCGCAAAATCGCGCCTTCGCCCCTGCAGCCTTCGGTGAGCAACACGCCCGCGTTGTGCACACCGGTGGGGTGGAACTGCCAGAACTCCATGTCTTCGAGCGGGATGCCCGCGCGTGCCGCCATGCCCAGGCCGTCGCCGGTGTTGATGAAAGCGTTGGTGCTGGCCGCGAAAATGCGCCCTGCGCCGCCGGTGGCCAACAGAGTGGTTTTGGCCTGCAGGATGTGCAGCTCGCCGGTTTCCATCTCCAGCGCGGTCACGCCGACCACGTCACCGTCGGCGTCGCGGATCAAATCCATCGCCAGCCATTCCACAAAGAAACTGGTTTTGGCCTGCACGTTTTGCTGGTACAGGGTGTGCAGCATGGCGTGGCCGGTGCGGTCGGCCGCCGCGCAGGCGCGTTCTACGGGTTTTTCGCCGTAATTGCTGGTGTGGCCGCCGAAGGGGCGCTGGTAAATCGTGCCGTCGGGATTGCGGTCAAAGGGCATGCCCATGTGCTCAAGGTCGTACACCACGTTGGGTGCTTCGCGGCACATGTACTCGATGGCGTCCTGGTCGCCGAGCCAGTCGGAGCCCTTCACCGTGTCGTAGAAGTGGTAGTGCCAGTTGTCCTCGTTCATGTTGCCCAGGGACGCGCCAATGCCACCCTGGGCCGCCACCGTGTGTGAGCGCGTGGGGAAGACTTTGGTGAGCACGGCGACGTTCAGGCCGGCGCGGGCCAGTTGCAGCGAGGCGCGCATGCCGGAGCCACCGGCCCCAACGATGACCACATCAAATTTGCGCTGGGTAGGGGAATAAGTCATGGAGATGCCGTTGGATTATTTTGAAGTCTTGTCGGGTGGCGCGCCAGGTTCACAGCCGCCACAACACCTGAATGGCCCAACCTGCGCAACCGACCAGCCACACCATGGTGAAAATCTGCAGCACCAGGCGCAAGGCCACGCTGGAGGTGACGTAGTCCATCCAGATATCGCGCATGCCGACCCAAATGTGCCAGATGAGCGCGATGA
>JANMMR010000414.1:0-1538 GCA_031373455.1 Rhodoferax sp. | reverse complement strand
CCACACCCATGGCACAGGTGCCCACCGGGTGGTGGGTGATGCCACCCAACTCGCGGATCGAGGCGTCCAGTTATTCGTCAGTCTGCGCCGCCTCACCCGGAATGGTTTCGCTGGCGATCAGGTCGGCAATCGGCATTTGCGCGTAGATGCGCCGCGCCGCGCGCACGGCTTCGCGCATGGCGGCCAGGTCGCGCGCGTCGCTGAACAGGTTCAAGGCGATGCGGGGGGCATCGGCCGCGTTGGCAGACTTCAAACTCACGCGGCCCCGGCTGGCCTGGTGCAGCAGGCACACCGTGATGTAGAAACTGTGCGCCTTGGGTTTGACGATGCCGGGGAACCACAGGCCTGCGTCCAGCCGTACCGGGTTGCACAACAATTGCACGTCGGGGCGGTCCAGCTCAGGGCGGGTTTTCAGCAACACCGTGCCGCTGGTGATCTGTGTGGCAAACGGGCCGCTGCCCAAAAGCGCCCAGCGCAGGGCCGACAGTGCCGCCTTGTCAAAACGCAGCTGGTTGATGTAGGTGACCGGCGCATTGGCCAGGTACTGCAACATCATGCGCGGGTGTTCAATCAGGTTCTCCCCCACGCCGGGCAAATCGGCATTCACTTTGATGCCCCGTTCACGCAAATGCGCGGCGGGGCCAATGCCTGAGAGCATCAACATCTGCGGGGAACCGTAAGCGCCGCCGCACAAGATGACTTCACGGCGGGCGGAAATCGTTTGCGACTGGCCGTTTCGCACCAGTTCTACACCCGTGGCGCGCCCATTTTCAATCACCACGCGCTGCACTTGCGCGTGCGTGATGACGGTCAAATTCGCACGATTTCGAACAGGCTGCAAATACGCCGTGGCGCTGCTGGAGCGGCGGCCTTTGGCGTCGATGGCCACGTCTCCTGCGGCATAACCTTCCAGGCTTTCACCGTCGTAGTCGGCATTGTCGGCGTGGCCTGCGGCGATGGCCGACTGGCGCAGCGGCTCTGCCAGCAAATGGCGGTTTTGAATCGCATTGATCTGCAGCGGGCCGTCACCGCCGTGAAAGCGCCCTGCCCCGGGCCAGTTGGTTTCGGACTTGCGGAAATACGGCAGCACGTCGTCATAACCCCAGCCGGTGCAACCCTGGTCGCGCCATTCATCAAAATCTGCCCGGTGGCCGCGGATGTGGAACATGCCGTTGATGCTGGACGGGCCGCCGAGTAACTTGCCCCGTGGCAGCGGCACGCACCGCCCGTGCAGCGCCGCCTCTGGCTCGCTCATGTAGCCCCAGGTGAGCTCGAGGCGTTGCAGTGCCTTCATGAAACCCACTGGCATGTCCACCCACGTGCGGGTGATCGGGTGCAGCGGATGCCGCGCGTCGCCACCCGCCTCGATCAGGCAAACCGAATGCGCGGGGTTCTCCGAGAGTCGGTTGGCCAGCACACAGCCGGCCGAACCTGCCCCCACGACGATGAAGTCAAACGTCAACAAGTGCTACCAAATAAAGAGCGTTTCACGTAAGTTTTACGAGACCTTGAGGCTCGTTTTCTTTAAGAAACCGCGA
>JANMMR010000410.1:0-2747 GCA_031373455.1 Rhodoferax sp. | reverse complement strand
AAGAGCGAGTCGCGGCCCGGCAAATTCAATTGGAAGAACGCTCGTCGGCACTGGATGCGGCTTGGGCAGCAACACGTGAAACGTTCGTTGTTGCAGATCTGGAAACCACAGGTCTGCAACCTGCTTCAGACCAGATTTTGGAGTTTGCAGCTATACGGGTTGACCCGTCTGGGTTGATTTTGGCGGAGTTTTCAGCATTAGTACGCGTCAAACAACCTCTTCCGGAGATCATTACGAATATCACTGGCATCAAACAGGCAGACATTGATCGTGAAGGGCGTCCGCTCAAAGAGGCGATGGCCGATTTTTTGGCGTTTGTCGGTTTGTATCCTGTTTTTTTTCATAATGCCCCTTTTGACGTGGGCTTCTTGAAGCAGACTGGAGTTCGGACTAATTTGAGATTCTCCAATGCAGTCCATGACACTTTGCCGATCGCATGGGCTGTATGGCCTTCCTTGGGAACCTACAAACTGGGAATTCTTGCAGCGCATGTCGGCGCGCCCGCGCCCGTTCATCGGGGGTTATCCGACGCGAAGGCTGCACTTGCGATTCTGATGGCTGCACGAGCGAAAACACAACGACAGGCCGCTACATGAATTGAAAATAGGGTAAAAAAAAGCGGCCCAAAGGCCGCTTTTTTTTACCAGAGCCAACTTCAAGCCGTTACAGACTCCGCCAGATCCGTGTATTCCTGCACCTTGTCAAAGTTCAGGTACTGGTAGATCTTGCTGCCGTCCTTGTTGATCACGCCCATGTCGGCCATGTACTCCTCTTTGGTCGGGATGCGGCCGAGTTTGGAGCAGATGGCGGCGAGTTCGGCGCTACCCAGATACACGTTGGAGTTCTTGCCCAGGCGATTCGGGAAGTTGCGCGTTGAAGTTGAGAACACAGTGGCGCCCTCTTTCACCTGCGCCTGGTTGCCCATGCACAGGCTGCAGCCTGGCATCTCCATGCGGGCGCCGGCGCTGCCGAGCACGCCGTAGTGGCCTTCTTCAGTGAGTTGTTTGGCGTCCATCTTGGTGGGCGGCGCAACCCACAGTTTCACGGGGATGTCGCGCTTGTTTTCCAGAAGTTTCGAAGCGGCGCGGAAGTGGCCGATGTTGGTCATGCAGGAGCCGATGAACACTTCGTCGATCTTGCTGCCGGCCACTTCGCTCAGGGTCTTCACGTCGTCGGGGTCGTTCGGGCAGGCCACGATGGGCTCGTGGATCTCAGCCAGGTCAATCTCGATCACGGCGGTGTATTCGGCGTCAAGGTCGGCCTTCAGCAACACCGGATTGGCAAGCCACTCTTCCATCGACTTGATGCGGCGCTTGATGGTACGCACGTCCGAGTAGCCCGAGGCGATCATGGATTTCAACAAGGTGATGTTGCTGTTGATGTATTCGATGATCGGCTCTTTGTTCAGGTGCACGGTGCAACCGCCAGCGCTGCGCTCGGCCGTGGCGTCACTAAGTTCAAAGGCTTGCTCCACTTTCAAATCAGGCAGGCCTTCGATTTCCAGAATGCGGCCTGAGAAAATGTTCTTCTTGCCCTGTTTGGCCACGGTGAGCAAACCGGCCTTGATGGCATACAGCGGAATGGCGTTGACCAGATCGCGCAGCGTCACCCCCGGTTGCATCTTGCCTTTGAAGCGCACCAGCACGCTCTCGGGCATGTCCAGCGGCATCACGCCGGTAGCCGCGCCAAAGGCGACAAGACCGGAGCCCGCCGGGAAGCTGATGCCGATGGGGAAACGGGTGTGGCTGTCGCCACCGGTGCCCACGGTGTCGGGCAGCAACATGCGGTTGAGCCAGCTGTGGATGATGCCGTCGCCGGGGCGCAGTGAGATGCCGCCACGGGTGCTGATGAAATCAGGCAACTCGTGGTGCATTTTCACGTCCACGGGTTTCGGGTAGGCGGCCGTGTGGCAGAAAGACTGCATCACCAAGTCCGATGAAAAGCCCAGGCAAGCCAGGTCTTTCAGTTCGTCGCGGGTCATCGGGCCGGTGGTGTCCTGGGAGCCCACGGAAGTCATCTTCGGCTCGCAATACGTGCCGGGACGAACACCCTGCTGGTTGCCATTGACGATGGGCAAACCGACCGCACGGCCGACCATTTTTTGCGCCAGCGTGAAGCCTTTGTGGGTATCAACCGGGTTGGTTGGCAGACGGAACAGCGTGGAAACCGGCAGCTTCAGCGCATCGCGCGCCTTGGCCGTAAGGCCGCGCCCGATGATCAGCGGAATGCGGCCGCCGGCGCGCACTTCGTCAAACAAGACGTCGCTTTTCACCTTGAACTCCGCGATGACTTTGCCATCTTTAAGCGCTTTGCCCTCATAGGGGCGCAGCTCGATCACGTCGCCCATGGCCATTTGGGCCACATCAAGCTCGATGGGCAAGGCGCCGGAGTCTTCCATCGTGTTGTAGAAAATCGGCGCAATTTTGCTGCCGAGGCAAACGCCGCCAAAACGTTTATTCGGCACGAAGGGGATGTCTTCGCCCGTCCACCACAACACCGAATTGGTGGCCGACTTGCGGCTCGAGCCGGTGCCAACCACGTCGCCCACATAGGCCACCAAGTTGCCCTTGGCCTTGAGATCGTTGATGAACTTGACCGGGCCGCGTTTGCCCTCTTCTTCCGGCGCTGCACTGGGGTGAAGGCCGGGCCGCGGGTTTTTGTGCATCGCCAACGCGTGCATCGGAATGTCGGGGCGGCTGAAGGCGTCTGGCGCGGGCGAGAGATCGTCGGTGTTGATTTCGCCGGGC
>JANMMR010000401.1:0-6007 GCA_031373455.1 Rhodoferax sp. | reverse complement strand
AGAAAATCAAGCGTGACCGCCGTTGCAAGCTCGCTGGTGGCGCGCCTGAAATGTTGCCCGCACTCCACCACCAACGCGGCGCCGGGGCCGTCGGCACGGCCATGGGCGCCATGCTGGATCAAGGGCGTGCCGGAATTCATGCCCGAGGGCATGACCATGTGCACCGCAGGCCCGCCGGTCGCCAGCGCCACTTCGGCGTTGCGCGCGAAACCCGGGTAAACCCAAAACGGCACCACGTCCTGGCTGGTGGAATGGATGTCAAGAATATGGTCGGCGGCGGCCACCACCGGGCGCATCAAGCGGGCGCGGCGCAGCTCGGGGCTGTCTTCGTTGCCGTCGAGCCACTCGGGCGACCAGATGCGGTTGAAGTTGTGGACCAGCTGGCGGCTCTCAAACGGCTGCGCGGCGTCAAAGGATTCATAAGCCTCAACGTTGGCGAAACTCACGGTGAGGGTGCCGCGTTTGGGGCGCAGACCGGCATCCAGCACATACGTGGCGGCGACCATGCCGCACAGTTCGTTGCCGTGGGTCAGGGCGTTGATGAGGACGTGCGGGCCGGGCTTGCCGGATTCAAACCGGTGCACGTAATCAACGCCGGTGTTGCCTTTTTTGTAGGCAGAAAGCTCACGCGGCAGGACTTCAAGCGCTGGCGCGGGCTGGGTCACTTCAGCTCTGGTTGAAACTGGTGCGGCCAGCGATGTGGCGGAACATGATGCGGCCCTTGGAAAGGTCATACGGCGACATTTCAAGCGTGACGTCATCTCCCGCAATGATGCGGATGTGGTTCTTGCGCATCTTGCCGCCCGAGTAGGCGATCAACACGTGGCCGTTCTCCAGCGTGACGCGGTAACGCGAGTCCGGCAGCACCTCCGAGACCCGTCCACGCATTTCAATCAGTTCTTCCTTGGCCAAATCGATCCTCCAAAATTTTTGTCTGCCTGCCTGTTGCAGCACCCAGCGCCGAGCGCCTCAAAAAGCGCGTCAAGCCCAGTGCTTGTGCAAACCGTCTATTGTACGTCGCGGACCGATTTTTGGGATTTTTGCTTTTTCGCCGGGCGTTGCGCCTCGGCCAGGTGGGCTTCGGTGAGCCAGAGGGCGAGCTGCGCCGGCGTCTCCAGCGTGACGCGCCCCAAAACGCCGCTGCGAAAGTCATGGATCAGGATTTCGGCCGCTTTTTGCAGGTTGACTTTGTTGCCGGCCTGCAGGGCGGCGCGTTTGCGGCCGATTTGGGTCAGCAGGTCTTCGTCGTCCACATCGGCAAAACCGTCGGGCCCGGCACTGACTGAATACCGCGCTGCCAACTCGGCCGAATAGTGCGTTTTCAGGTAGTCCAGCAGGGCCAGCGCCACATCGATTTCTTCATAAGCGTTTTTGCCAATCGCGCCACTGGCGGCCAAGTTGAAGCCGCTTTGCGGCACAGCGATTTTGGGCCACAAGACGCCGGGGGTGTCAAACAGGTAAAAGCCGTCGGCCAGGGTGATGCGCTGGGTGATGCGCGTGACGCCGGCCTCGTCGCCGGTCTTGGCGGAGCGTTTGCCGGTGAGGGTGTTGATGAGGGTGGATTTGCCCACGTTGGGAATGCCGCATATCAGCACGCGCATCGGTTTGCTCATGCTGCCGCGTGTGGGCGCCAGTGCGGTGCAGGCGCGCCGCAGGTGTTGCAGGGGCGTGTTGACGCTGGCGTCCAGCCCGAAGGCCTGTGTGCCCGGCTGGGCGTTGTAATGCGCGAGCCACGCTGCTGTTTGCACCGGGTCGGCCAGGTCCTGTTTGTTCAGGATCTTGACGGTGGGTTTGCCAATCGTCAGCGCGGCCAGCATCGGGTTGGCGCTGGAGCCCGGCAGGCGTGCGTCCAGCAGCTCGATGACAACGTCAATCTCGCCAATGCGCTCGGCGATTGCCTTGCGCGTGAGGTGCATATGCCCCGGAAACCATTGGATCGCCACGCCGTTCAGTCCGATCCGCAGCGGTCAAGGCGCATTCAATCGCCCGCGCAGCAACTCGGGCAACAGCTCGATATCCATGCGAAAGGCGCTGGCCTGCGGGTGGCCGCCACCACCCATGGTCTGGGCCATGGGGATGCAGTTGAAGCCCTTTTGAGAACGCAGGCCGGCCTTGATGGCGCCGGTTTTGTGCACCGTCCAGATCAGGGCGAAGGTGCCGCTTTTTTGGCTCAGCACATTGCCCAGCAGGCTGTGGAAAACGTTGGGCGCGTTGACCATCAGCCCCGTGACACCGTTGAACACCACGGGTTTGGCGCTTTCGGCGATGCCCTCGGCGAGTTTGTTGAATTTCTCGTCCATGGCCTGACCGCGCGCGAGGTAGGCGGCCAGCTCTACAGGCCCGAAATTCGAGATGTCGGACCAGCGCTGGAAATCCTGTTTCTCCATATCCAGCGCCGCCAAAAACGCAGCGCTGTGCGGGTAGAGCCAAACCCACAGGTCGCGATCTTCCACGTAACGCACCAGGTCGGGCAAGGGCCTGTCGGGCTGAAAATATTCCCAGGCCAGGCGCGCGCCGGATTTCTTCATGTCGAAGTGCAGCGCCCCGCAACGGCAGGTGAACCCGCCCAGCGCATCGGCGGCGCTTTGGTGGTGGTCAAGCAGCATCAAACGCGCGGCGCGGCCGTCTATCGCCTTGAGAATGTCTGCGGTGAACGAAAAATCAAGAATGTAAACCGCACGGCCAGTCACGTCGGGCAGGTCGTCAATCGAATGCACGTCGCCGTGGTCAGCGCCAACGAATTCGGCGGCGCCTTTGTAGAAGAACCAGGCGGCCAGCGCTGCCGCGAACCCGTCGGGGCAACCACCGCCGTGGTAGATCACCAGCGGCTTCGGGTCGTCCAGCTTCGGCCCGTCCAGCAGGCTCAGGGGAAGAATGCTCATGAGGTCAGTTCAAGCCGTCTTCAAGCCGGATCAAACACACGCAGCTCAAGACCCTTGACAAAATCCTTCACCGCAACGCGGTAGGTTTTCATGTGGGGCGCCGCCGCATGCGCCTTGAGCGCATCCAGGCTGGCCCACTGCTCAATCACCGTCACGCTGTTGAGGCCGGTTTTGAATTGGGTCGGGAAACCGGTTTCGGCGTCGACCGCTGGCGCGTAAGCGATGCAACCGTCTTCCGCCAGCACCAGGGGCACGTTCTTCTTGAATTCAACAAGGAACGCGTTGCGCGTTCCGGGGTTCAGGTCAATGGTGGCAACGACAAATATCATGGTTATTCTTTCTGCTTTACGGGTTTTCCTGAGGGGCACAGTTTAGCGGCGCGCTGGGTGAGCGGGTGACAATGTCACAAATTTGATGCGGTAACCCATTCCCTGCCGAGGCTTTCACCATGACACCTATTTACCCCTCCCTAAAGCCACCAATCTCACCGACGTCAAAGCCCATCTCGCGCCGCCAAACGCTCCAGACCCTGGCCGCCGGCGCGGGCAGCCTGGCCCTGCCTGGCGAAACGCTGGCCCAAGCCTTCCCCAGCAAGCCGATTCGCGTCTTCATCCCCGTGCCGCCCGGCGGCACCATGGACGTGTTGACACGCGCCATCGCGGCGCACGTGAAGGATTCCCTGGGCACGGTGATCCTGGAGCACAAATCCGGCGCCAATGGCAACATCGCCATGGAAGCCGCCAAGGCCGCCGAGCCGGACGGCCACACGCTGGTGCTGGGCACTGCCTCCATGCTGGCGATGAACCCGCACACTTACAAAGACGTGCGTTTTGACCCGATCAAGGACTTTGAGCCGATCGTTCTTGCAGCGCGTTTCGAGCTGGCGCTGAACGTGCACCCTTCTGTGTCGGCCAACAACCTCAAGGAATTGATCGAGTGGATCAAGGCCAACCCGTCCAAGGCGTCGATTGCGTCGTATGGCGCGGGCACGCCAGCCCACTTTCTGGTTGAGATGCTCAACGAAGCGGCGGGCACCAAAGCCACGCATGTCCCGTACCGGGGCGCGTCGGGGGCGCGCCAGGATATTCTGGGTGGCCAGATCCTGATGTTTTTTGATGTGGTCGGCGGCACCATCGCGCACCGCAACAGTGGCAAGGTCAAGGTGTTGGCCACCAGCGGCACTACACGCTCGCCCTTCATGCCTGACGTGCCGACTTTTGGCGAGCTGGGCTTTCCCAAAGTGCAAGCCAGCGCCTGGTTTTCCTACCTCGCGCCGGCCAGGACTCCCAAACCGGTTTTGGATCGCCTGCATGCAGAGTTCAACAAAGCTGTGACCTCGCGTGAAGTGCGCGCGCAATTGCTCGCGGCGGGCATGTACCCGGTGGGCGGCACGCGCGCGGAACTCACCCAGCGCATCAAAGAAGACTCGGCGCATTGGGCGCGGGTGGTGAAAGCCACCGGTTTTGTGGCCTCATGATGGCTCCAACCAGGGGCAAGCGCCCGAATTTGATTTTCATCGTCGCCGACGACCTGGGCTTCGCCGATCTGGGCTGTTACGGCGGCCGCGCACCGGTTTCACCGGTGATCGACCAGCTTGCCGCGCGCGGCATCCAGTTCACGCAGGGCTATTCGAACTCGCCAGTTTGCTCGCCCACGCGTTTTGCCCTGATGACGGCGCGTTACCAGTACCGTCTGCGTGGCGCCGCCGAAGAGCCGATCAACAGCAAAAGCAAGGGCAGCACGGTGCTGGGCCTGCCGCCCGAACATCCCACGCTGCCCTCGCTGCTCAAGGGCGCCGGTTACCGCACCGCCCTGATCGGCAAATGGCATTTGGGTTACGCGCCGAATTTCGGGCCGCTGAAATCGGGCTACGAGGAGTTTTTTGGGCCGATGTCAGGCGGCGTCGATTACTTCACGCATTGCGCCTCCACCGGCGCGCACGACCTGTTTGAAGGCGAAGAGGAAAAACACGAAGCCGGTTACCTCACCGACCTGATCTCCCGCCGCGCGGTCGATTACGTGAACCGCATGGCCCGCACGCCCGCGTCAAACCCTGCGCCCTTCTTCCTGAGCATGCACTACACCGCGCCGCACTGGCCGTGGGAGACCCGTGACGACGGCACGCTGGCCAGTGAAGTGGCCGGCAACCTCTTTCACCTGCATGGCGGCAACATCCACACCTACCAGCGCATGATCCACCACATGGACGAAGGCATCGGCCAGGTGGTCGCGGCTTTGCGGGCCAACGGGCAACTGGACAACACCCTGATCGTCTTCACCAGCGACAACGGCGGCGAGCGTTTCTCCGACAGCTGGCCGCTGGTGGGCGGCAAGATGGACCTGACCGAAGGCGGCATCCGTGTGCCCTGGGTGGCGCACTGGCCGGCCGTGGTCCAGCCCGGCGGCATGAGCGCGCAGCAATGCATGACGATGGATTGGTCCGCCACGATGCTCGACGCGGCCGGCGTAGCGGCAGAAGTTTCTCACCCACTCGACGGTCTCTCGATGTTGCCGGTGCTGCACAACGCTGCCCACCAGTTCCGCCGGCCCCTGCACTGGCGCATGAACCACCGCAGCCAGCGCGCTCTGCGGGATGGCGACTGGAAGTACCTCAAAGTCGATGAACACGAGTACCTCTTCAACGTGACGCAAGACGCACGCGAACGCGCCAACCTGGCAGGGCACGAAACCGCGCGGTTTGAAGCCCTGCGCCAGGCCTGGCTCGAGTGGAACGTCACGATGCCGCCGATTCCGCAAGACGCCACGGTGAGTCTGGGTTTCGGCCTTAAAAACATGCCGCAACGCTGACTCTCGGCAGGGTTCAGCTTGATGCTGCCCGATAACCAAGACAGTTCGAAAGCCAGGGGACGACCTTCGACAGTTGGCGTGCCCTGCGCACGTCGCTCTCACCCGATGCGGTGAACGTCACCATGGGTCGGTGTTGCGGATTCGTGAAAGAGATCCGCCAGGTACTGGCAAAGCTCCCCTTCGCCATCTTGCATCCATCTGAATCCCGCCGCGCCGTCTCGTCAATTCATCATACCCAAATTGGGGTTTATTGAACGAGATTTATCGACTTGGCACCAAATCCTGGAAAAAATTGGCCACTAAGTCACGTATTTATT
>JANMMR010000385.1:0-1706 GCA_031373455.1 Rhodoferax sp. | reverse complement strand
CCACACCGAGCCGCTGCCGCCGCGCGCCACACTGGCCTTCCGGCTGGACGCCGACGAGTGGAACGGGGTGCGGCGCGTGCGGTTTTTGGTGGAAGGTGTTGAGAATTAAATATTTCTTTAACTAAACCAATAAAATATTCGTACAGTAAGTCAGGAATTATTTCATTTTATTGCTATTATTTTTAATATTTTATTGATCTTTAATTAATCGTAATATTTATTAAAATCAATTACTAACGAAACTACACACCCGCACGGTCCTAGGGAAAACCCCGCAGCACCTAAAATTGGCCGGTGACTGCCATTCTGAACGCCGACCTGCATTGCCATTCCGTCGTTTCTGACGGCACTTTGACCCCCGAAGCCCTGGCCGAACGCGCCGCCAAAAACGGTGTGGAGTTGTGGGCCTTGACCGACCACGACGAGATCGGCGGCCAGCACCGCGCTGCCGCAGCGGCCAAGGCGCAGGGCATGAAATACCTCACCGGCACCGAGATTTCCGTCACCTTCATTGACACCACGGTGCACATCGTGGGCCTGGGCTTCAACCCCGACGACGCGCGCATGCAGGCGGGCCTGGCCAAAACCCGCGGTGGCCGGCGTGAGCGGGCGCAGGAAATCTCCGACGGCCTGGCCAAAGTGGGCATCAAGGGCGCGTACGAAGGCGCGCTGAAATACGTGGGCAATTCGGATTTGATTTCACGCACGCACTTTGGCCGCTATTTGGTCGAAGCCGGCGTGTGCAAAGACACCAACGAAGTCTTTCGCAAATACCTCACCGAAGGCAAACCCGGCTACGTGGAACACAAGTGGGCCAACCTCAAGGAAGCCGTCACCTGGATCAAGGAGGGCGGCGGCATTGCCGTCATCGCGCACCCGGCACGCTACAAATTCACGGCGAATGAGGAGTACGCCCTCTTCAGCGAGTTCAAACAACACGGCGGGCAGGCGGTGGAAGTCGTCACCGGCAGCCACACAGCGGCCGAATACGACACCTACGCCAAAACCGCGCTTGAATTCGGCCTGGCCGCCTCGCGCGGCAGCGATTTTCATGACCCGGCCGAATCCCACACCGACCTGGGCACCCTGCCCTACCTGCCCGGCAACCTGACGCCCGTTTGGGATTTGCTGGCGGACCGCATCCAGTGATGCCTGTGCTGGCGTCAGCGGGGCGAAAGGCGCTCACGGCGCACCAGCGCAGCATTTTGACGGGTATTGCCATGGTGCTGCTGGCCGTGGCTTGTTTCGCCACTCTGGACACCACCACCAAACTGCTCACGGCCAGTGTGCCCATGGCGATGGCGATGTGGTTCCGCTTCACCTTTCAGGCGCTGGCCACCACCGCCATTGTGTTGCCGCAGAAAGGCCTGGCTGGCCTCAAAACCGCGCACCCGCGCTTCCAGCTGGCGCGTGGGCTGCTCCTCGTGGCCTCCAGCGCGCTGGCGTTCACGAGCTTGAAGTTCACGCCGGTGGCGGAGTTCACCGCCATCGTGTCGCTCACGCCCTTGATGATCACCCTGATCGCCGCGCTGAAGCTCAAGGAGCGGGTGTCGGCCTTGCGTTGGGCGCTGGTGGTGGGCGGTTTTGTCGGCACCCTCATCATCATCCGCCCCGATGCCGACGACTTCAACTGGGCCTTGTTGCTGCCGGTCGCGCTGGTGGGCACCAGCACCGCGTTTCAGCTGCTCACCAGCCAGCTGGCGCGC
>JANMMR010000316.1:0-5108 GCA_031373455.1 Rhodoferax sp. | reverse complement strand
TAACAAAATGATCAACGTAGCCAAAGGCGGCTGGGGCCTGCTTCTGGGCAGTTTCACCAAACAAGCAGCCAAAATCGGTGCCAAGTTTGCCGATGCCCGCGCGGGCGACCTGCCCGAAGCCAAACTCACTACGGCACAGTGGCTTTCGACCTACACGACCAACGAGACCGTGCATGCGATTTTCCGCAACCTCTGCGCTGCGATATTCGCGGCCAACCTGGACGAAGTTCCGGCCCGCGCATTCCTGACCTATTTCGCCGTGAAAGGTGCTTTCAAGCGTTTTGGTTTCTGCCCGCGTGGCACGGTCGGCATTTGGGACGACCTTGCCGGCGCGATTCGCAACCAGGGTGGTGAGATCTGGCTGGGCGCGACAGTCACCGCATTTCATGCAGACGGCGGTAAAGCCACGGGCGTGGATGTGCAGTTTGGCGGGGCGACCCGGCGTGTCGAGTCCCACACCGTCATCAGCAACCTCGGGCCGCGCGCTACCGCCCATTTGCCAGGCGCAGAGGCCTTCGGCAGCGCCTACGTCGAGATGGCACAAACCACCACCAAACCGTCTGCCAACATCGTCATCAACTTCGCCACGCAGGAGCGCCTGATCGACGCACCCGGCCTCATCACCTTTGGGCGCACGCGGCGCTTGTGCAACATGGGAGAACTCACCGCGACCTGCCCAGAGCTGGCACCTGCGGGCTGGTTCCTGTACGTCGCTTACGCGGTACCCAAACCGGCTTTGGGCGATTTCGACGAAGCGACTGAAATTGAAGCGTCGCTGCAAGACCTCCGCGATGAATTCCCCGGGTTTGCAAAAGCAAAAATGCTGTCAATCCGCGTGATGCGTGGCGACTGGCCCGCGCAGCGCTCCTGCGCCGGGTTTGACCTGTCGCAAGACACCCCTCTGCCAAATTTCTGGCACGTGGGGGACGCGGTGAAAGACTATGGCGACGGCGGCACCCAGGCCTGTGCGTACACGGGACGCGAAGCCGCGAAACGAGCCGTCAACTGGCTGGATTCGCGCCCGTAACGGGACTTGCGGGCCGCGCGCTTTCGCTCGCGAAGCCACGCAAGAACAGCCGCGAAATCCGTTCGCACAGCTCTGGCATCTTCATTTGACCGCCGGGTTTGAACCAAACGTCGGTTCCGTTGAGCATGCCAATCAACAGCATCGCGTAGGGCTTGTAGGATGCGGCGGGCAGACCAGGATTCAGCGGGTTGATCTGTTCGGCGATCAGGTCACACAGGCGCCGCTGCAGGGTGATCAGCGGCACCTGCATCGCTTTGGGCAGGTATTTCACATCGTTTTGTGCAATCGTGTGGCGGCGGCGCGATTGCGCGGACTTCTTCACATAAAAAACAACCAGGGCGTTGAACCGGTCTTCGGCCGAGCCAGGCATCGTGCGAGCTTCTTCGACGCCGGCAATCACTTTTTCCAGATGATCCTGGAGCATGGCAAACAGCAATTCGTCTTTGGTCGGGAAGTAGTGGTACAGCATCGACTTGGTTGCGCCGCAAGCTTGGGCGATGTCCTGCATCTTGGCGCTGGGGTAGCCGACTTTGGCAAAAAGTACAGCCGCACTGTCCAGAATGGCCTGGGCTTTGGCATCGTAATCTCCGGCGCGCACGCGTGGCATGGGGTGTTTCTCCTGGCAATGTTCCAAGCTTTATAATAAGCCGACGGGTCGGACTATAATACCAGCGCTTCACTCCCTGCAACTGCCATGCCTGAATTTGAATTTGCCGATTCCAATGTGGTGGACGAAGATTTGCGCGTGATCCGCGCGCAAATCCGGCGTTTCGTCAACGAGCAAATCGTGCCATTTGGAGATGCCTGGGAAGCGGCGGGTGAAATCCCTCGCCAATTGTTCCGTGATTTGGGTGCGCTGGGGTTTTTGGGCATGCGCCATCCAGAAGCTTATGGTGGTGGCGGCCTTGGCGCGTTGTCGTCAGTGGTTCTGGCGGAGGAGCTTTCGCGCTCCACCTATGGCGGCGTTGCATCGGCGATCACGGTGCACAGCGACATGTCGGTCTCGCACATTGCACACCGCGGCACACACGAACAAAAAGAGCGCTACCTTCGGCCAGCCTGTGCGGGTGAAAAAATTGGCGCCGTGTGTGTGACCGAAGCCCATGCCGGCTCCGATGTTGCAGGGCTCAAGACCCGCGCGGTTCGCACGCTGGAGGGCTGGACGATCAACGGCTCCAAGATGTTCATCACCAACGCGGTGTACGGCGACACCTACATCGTCGCCGCGCGCACCGATCCAGAAGGCCAAAATGGAAATGGCGGTCAAAGCCGCCAGGGCAGCAAAGGCATCTCTCTCTTCATCGTCGAGAAGGGCAACCCCGGCCTGAAAATCGCACGCAAGCTGGAGAAACACGGCTGGCGCTCCTCCGATACCGCCGAGCTTTATTTTGAAGACATGAAGCTGCCGCCCGATGCGCTCCTGGGCGAGGAGGGCAAAGGCTTTTACTACATCATGAGCACGTTCCAGAACGAGCGCCTGGTGATTGGCGCCTTGAGCTCAGGCGCCTGCGCCAAGGCGATTGAGCTCACGGTGGACTACACCCGAAGCCGTCAGGCTTTCGGCAAATCACTCTGGGACCAGCAAGTGGTGCGCAACAAACTCGCCTGGGCGGCCTCCAAGACCGCTGCCGTGCGGGCACTCACCTACCAGTGCGCGCAGATGGTCGACGAAGGCAAAGACGTGGTGCGCGAAGTCTCGATGCTCAAGGCCTTCGCGGCGGAGACGCTGCAGGAAGTGGTCCACACCTGCCTTCAATTGCACGGCGGCACCGGGTACATGATCGGCACGTCGATTGAACGCATGGTGCGTGATGCGCGCATTTTGACCATCGGCGGCGGCGCCACCGAGGTGATGCTCGAAGAAGTGGCCAAGAGAATGTGATGGGGGATGTGATGGGCCAAGCCACCAGCGTGTTGTTTGAGGTGAACGCGGGCATTGCCACCCTGACACTGAACGAGCCCGACCGCCTGAACCCGATCAGCACGGCGGTTCAATTCGGCTGTCTGGCGGGATTGCAAAAGGTACGCGAAGACACTTCCATTCGCGCCCTGATCCTCACGGCCCGGGGCAAGGCCTTTTGCGTCGGCGCGGATCTGACGCAAGTGGCGCAGTGGGCGCAAACCCCGAAAGACGGCAACTCGCCGAGCTTGGGCCAACAGGTGGGCGACATGATGGCGAAGGCCGGCAACCCGATCATCGAAAGTTTGGGCAACCTGCCGGTGCCCGTGGTGTGCGCCATCAACGGGCCCGCTGTCGGCGGCGGCTTTGGCCTGGCATTGGCGGGTGACATCGTGATCGCTGCCCGCTCAGCCTACTTTTACCTGCCCTTTGTTCCGGCGCTGGGCCTCGTGCCCGACATGGGCGCCAGTTGGCGATTGCCCCGGGCACTTGGCCCCGCCCGCGCCATGGGCTTGGCCTTGCTGGGCGAGCGCATCAGTGGCGAACAGGCGGCGGATTGGGGTTTGATCTGGGCCTGCACCGATGACGACCAACTCGCCTCCGAAGCCTTGAAGATCGCGCAGCGCCTGGCGGTCTTGCCCGCCCATTCCGCACTGGAAACACGGGCCTTGTTTCGTGCGGCCCAAGGCAACACCCTGGCGCAACAACTGGCGTATGAAAAAGACCGTCAAACCGAGTTGATTGATGGCGACAGTTTTGCGGAAGGCCTGGCGGCCTTTACCAACAAACGCCGCGCTATTTTCAAGCCGCGCAGTTGATCATTAACGATTAACGATTGGCCATTCCCGGCTGCCGCTTGTCAGGGCGCCACAATGGTTTCAGAACCGCTCGTGTGGCGCCAGGTAGCGCCACTGCCCCAAAGGCAGGTTGCCAAGCATCACCTGGCCGATGCGCACCCGCTTCAAGCCCACCACCTTGAGGCCCACGAGTTCACACATGCGCCGGATCTGCCGCTTTTTGCCTTCTGTGAGCACCACGCGCAGTTGCTCCGGGTTTTGCCAGCTGATTTTGGCGGGCTTGAGGGCTAGCCCGTCCAGGCTCAGGCCATGGCGCAGTTTAGCCAGCAGCGCGGGCGGGAAAACCGCCTGCACGTTGGTGGTGACCGGGTCGTCGTCGTCCATGCGCACCAGTTGGCCCGGGCTCGCGTCAACCTGTGGTGTGCCGGTTTTGTCCAGACCCAGGTAAACCACGCGCACCAGGTATTCTTTTTCCATCACGGTATCTTCGCCAATCAACTGCCGCGCCACTCGGCCGTCCTGGGTCAAGACCAGCAGGCCGATCGAGTCGATGTCCAGCCGCCCGGCGGGCACCAGGCTTTTCAGTTGGTTGGGATGGAAAAAATAACGCGCGTTGTCGTCTTGCCAGCGGTTGTCGGGCTTGACCAGCGTGATGGCGGGCAGGTGGCCGTCTTCGGCCTGGCCGCTCACAATGCCCATCGGTTTGTTGACCAATATCGTCACCTGGTTCGCCTGCGCGCCCTGGGCCTGTTTGTTGACCTCGATGCGCGCATCTGCCGTGACCTGCTGGCCCATGGTGGCAACCACGCCATTGACTTTGACCCAGCCACGCCCGATCCAGTCGTCTGCCTCGCGCCGCGAAGCCATGCCCAGCTCGGCCATGCGTTTGTTCAGGCGGCTGGTGGCGCTGGCGCTTTGCTCGCCGCCGGGCGGTCCCTTGGCTGCCGCCGCGCCCGCAGCCGGGCGTGGTGGCGCGTTGGGTGGCCTTGCAGCACGAGAAAACGTTGGTTTTTGATTATCAGACATTAATCGATATTAATATAGGTAAAAATTAATAAATAAATATAGCAAACTATCTATATTTTACGTGACTTTAGTCTTTAGTATTTTTACAAACATTGCGGACCGCAATAAATTCAGATCCAGCACCCGAACGCCACCGTATTCAACGGCGATCAAGCCCTGATTCTGCAGGGTCGTCAGCGCTTCATTCACGCGTTGGCGGGACAACCCCGCCAGGTAGGCCAGCTCCTGCTGGGTGATGCGCAGCAAGGCGCCCACACCGGGGTACAACACCGGGTTGAAGAGTGTGGCCAGGCTGCGCGCCACACGCACCTCCGGGTTGTTGAGACGGTCGATCTCCCGCGCCGCGATGAACTGGCCC
>JANMMR010000208.1:0-1753 GCA_031373455.1 Rhodoferax sp. | reverse complement strand
CCGACCCGCAATCGGGCCGGGTTGTTGCGCAAGTCAACATCCTGAATGTCCTTCCAAAGAAAAAGCCTGAAACCAAAGCTTTAAGGCGAATTTACCCTTGGCGTGCCAGTCTGGCATAGGTATACTGTTATTTTAAACAGTATAACCGTGAAACCCTTGCCCGTCAACGCTATCAAGCCAGTAGCAGGTATTCCTCAGATTTGGCAGGCTGACGAACTGGCTGCCTCCCAGGGTCGCACCGTGCCCACCGGCGACGCTTTGCTCAACGCCCAGTTGCCCGGCGGCGGCTGGCCGGTGGGGGCGCTGGTGGAGGTGCTGCAGGCGCACACCGGGCACAACGACTGGCGGCTTTTGCTGCCGGCGCTGGTCCAAACCGAAGGCGTGCTGGTGCTGGTGGGCGCGCCGCATGCGCCGTATGCGCCGGGGCTTGCCGGGCAGGGGCTCGACCCGGCGCGGCTCCTGTGTGTCAACACCGCCACGCCCGCCGCGCGCATGTGGGCCACCGAACAGGCGCTGCGCTGCAAAGACGTGGCCGCCGTGCTGGCCTGGCTGCCGCAGGCGCGGGCCGATTCGCTGCGCCGGCTGCAAATCTCGGCGACTGAGCACCACAAGTTGCTCTTTGTGATGCGTCCGGTGCGCGCGCAACACGAGTCTTCGCCCGCCGTGCTGCGGGTGATCACATCGAACCCCGCCACCGCCAGCTCTGGGACGGCACCGGATGCGCCAGATGTCTTGCAGGGCGACGCGCTGCTGGTTCATATTTTCAAGCGGCGTGGCCCACCCCTAGAGCAGGCGCTCACATTGGTGGCGCGGCCTGCGCGGCTGGGGGCGCTGTTGGCAATCAACAAACCGGGGCGTGGCATTGCCCAGGCTGGCAATATGCAGGCTGAGCCTGTCGATACTTTGCTGTCCGACCTACAGGTGGGTGCGGAGTTGTTGAGTTTTCCGCAGGAGCGCAGGCATGTACTGGATCGCATTGCAGCCGCTGCCTGATGCGCTGCAGGGTCAAGGCGATGCCGCCGCGATGGCCGACTCGCTTGTCGCTCTGGCCTGGCAGGCCTTGCAGTTCACCCCCAAGGTGGCGCGGGTGGCGCTCCATGAAACCACCGAAGCGCTGGTGATGGAAATCTCCGGCAGCGAGCGGCTGTTTGGCGGGCGCGGGCCCTTGTTGCGCCTGATCCATACAAAAAGCAAAGATTTGACTCCCGTTAAATACGCGCGGGCAGCTACATCTTTGGTAGCGTTGGCGAAGTTGCAAAAGGGGGAAAAAGCGGACATTGACCAATTGCCCTTGCACACTCTCGCCGCCGCCCGCCCCCATCTGGCCACGCTGGCGCGCATCGGGTGCACCTGCTGGGGCGACGTACGTGCGCTGCCGCGCGATGGCGTGGCACGGCGTTTTGGCGCGGACTTGCTCGACGCGCTGGACCGCGCTTATGGTCTGAAGCCCGAGCTTTACCTCTGGCTCACGCTGCCTTCAGTTTTTGCTGCCAAGATCGAGCTGCATGCCCAGGTGGAGACCGCGCCCGCGTTGATGTTTGGCGCGCAGCGCCTGCTGTGGCAACTCCAGCTCTGGCTGCGCCTGCGCGACGAAGGTGTGACCGCGCTGGCGTTCGGCTGGACCATGGACGCGCGGCGCAACACCGCGCGCGAAGGAGCCTTGACCCTGCGCACAGCCCTGGCCACACAGGACATCGCCCACTTGCAGCGCCTGCTGGGTGAAAACCTGGCGCGGCTCACGCTGCCTGCGCCC
>JANMMR010000314.1:0-1849 GCA_031373455.1 Rhodoferax sp. | reverse complement strand
CCATCGAAGCGCCGTTTCGCGCTGGTTTTGCGCAAAGCTGCGGGATTGCTCAGGGAGCAGTGGGTCATCACGCTGGCGCTGGCGCCTTTGACCCTGCTGCTTTTTGGCCAGGTGTCGCTGGTCGGCCTGGTGGCCAACCTGGTGGCCATTCCCTGGGTGACGCTCGTTGTCACGCCACTGGCCATGTTCGGCGCGGCATTTTCAGGGGTGTGGGAGTGGGCGGGGTGGGCCATCGATACGCTGGCGAGGATTTTGGCAGTGTTGGCGGCTTTGCCTTTTGCCACAGTGTCGATCGCCAGGGCGCCGCTTTGGGCCGGGGCCGCCGGTGTTTTTGGAGGTATTTTGCTGGCCATGCGCCTGCCCTGGTCTTTGCGTTTGCTCGGCTTGCCTTTGCTCCTTCCCGTGCTGCTTTGGCGCAGCGAAGTGCCTGCCGCCGGCGAGTTCGAACTTCTGGCCCCCGATGTCGGCCAGGGCAATGCCGTGATTGTGCGCACGGCAAAGCATGCCTTGTTGTATGACGCGGGGCCGCGCTTTAGCCGCGAAAGCGACGCCGGTCACCGCGTATTGGTACCGCTCCTGCGGGCGCTCGACATCAAGCTGGACAGCGTGGTGCTCAGCCACCGCGACGCCGACCATACCGGCGGCGCCCTGGCCGTGTTGGCGATGCAGCCCCAGGCGCAGCTGATCAGCTCGATCGAAGACCAGCACGAAATCCAGACCGTGCGCAAAGCCACCCGTTGCGTGGCAGGCCAGCAGTGGCAATGGGACGGCGTTGACTTTCTCGTGCTGCATCCCGAGCCAGACGATTACGCCAGTTCTGCGAAGAGCAACGCCTTGAGTTGCGTGTTGAGGGTATCCAATGGCGGCCAGTCGGCCTTGTTGACAGGCGATATTGAACTCGAGCAGGAAGCCAGTCTCGTTGGTCAGGCCGCAGTGGGCGCCATCACGCTCCAATCGACCGTGTTGCTGGTACCGCACCATGGCAGCCTTACGTCCAGCTCCAGCGTGTTTCTGAATGCCGTTCAACCCCGTATGGCCTTGGTCCAGAACGGTTACCGCAACCGCTTCGGCCACCCGGCCCAGCCTGTGGTCGAACGTTACCAGGCGCGCGGCATCCAGCTCGTGGATTCACCCCATTGCGGCGCAGCGACCTGGCGCAGCGACCAGCCCCAGGCGGTGTTGTGCGAGCGCCAGGCCAGCCTGCGTTACTGGCACCATCGGGCGCCCTGATGAGCTTGCCCTGCCAGCCAGATTCACTCAACGCCGCCTGCCGAGGTCCGCAGCCTTCCAACTCAAGGCACTCTGCCCAAGCTGTTTCTTGAACCAGTGGGCGAAAGCGCTGGCGTCTGAAAAACCGAGCAAATGGGCCACTTCAGTGACGGAATGGTCGCTGTCACGCAGTTGCCGGGCTGCAAATTCGGTGCGTACATCGTTCAGCAGGCTCCTGAATGTCTTGCCGTCCTGCGTCAACCGGCGGTGGATCGTGCGGCGGTTCACGCCGAGATGTTCGGCCACCTGGTCTGCTGTGCATCGCCCCAAAGGCAGCAGCGCGGCCACTACTTGCCGGATCGGCTGGCTCGGGCTGGTCTGCGAAAAGGCCAAAGCCTTATCCAGCGACATTCGCGCGTAACGTGCCAGATCGGCATCGGTATTCGGCAGTTTTGCTTCCAGATCGGCGCGCGCGCAAACAATGCCATTGAACTCGGCGTTGAACTCCAGGTTTTTGCCTAAAAATTCACGATGACGGGTCAGATTTTTGGGTGCGCGGTGTGCAAAGCACACCAAGCGCGGTGACCAGCCCGGCCCCATGATTTCACCGAGAATTCGGTGCATCACGCCAATGGCGAGC
>JANMMR010000295.1:0-4210 GCA_031373455.1 Rhodoferax sp. | reverse complement strand
AAACAAACATGTTTGGCGCAGACAAAGGCACCCCGGATTCCCAACTCAACCGCCTGGACGGCAAACCGCTGCACATTGGCGTGGTCCAGGCGCGCTTCAACGAGCCTGTCACCGAGGCGCTTTTTTCTGCCTGCAAGGCCGAGCTGCTGGCGCTGGGCGTGCAGGCCAAAAATATTGACCACGTCACCGTGCCGGGCGCGCTGGAAGTGGCTGTGGCCCTGCAGGCCATGGCCGAGAAATCGCGTTACGACGCCTTGATTGCCCTGGGTTGCATCATTCGCGGTGAAACCTACCACTTTGAACTGGTGGCCAATGAATCGGGCGCGGCAGTGACGCGCCTCGCTCTGGACTACCAGGTGCCGATTGCCAACGCCATATTGACCACCGAAAACCTGGACCAGGCCGTCGCACGCCAAACTGAAAAAGGCCGTGACGCCGCCCGTGTGGCCGTCGAAATGGCCAACCTGCTGGAAGAAATTGGATGAATGACACCCCCACCGGGTCGGGCAAAACCCGCCCACCGCGCCAGTCCCGCACCGGCCTGACCAGCACCGGCGCCCGCAAGGCGGGCAGCAAGTCGGGCCGTTCCCGCTCGCGCGAATTCGCCCTGCAAGGCCTGTACCAGTTGCTGGTCGGCAAAAACGAGCCCGGCGACGTGGAGGCCTTCACCCGCGACCTGGCCGGGTTTGCCAAGGCCGATGAGCTCCATTTCGTGGCCCTGTTGCGTGGCTGCGCCAATGAATCTGCCGCGCTCGATGCCCTCGTCCTGCCGCACCTGGACCGCAAACTTGAAGAGATTTCCCCCATCGAGCGCGGCATCTTGTGGATCGGCGCCTACGAATTCAAACATTGCCTGGACGTGCCCTGGCGCGTGGTGCTCAACGAGTGCATCGAGCTGACAAAGGAATTTGGCGGCACCGACGGCCACAAATACGTCAACGCCGTGCTCAACGCCCTGGCACCCGAGCTGCGTGGGCAGGAAGTCCAGGCCGACCGCACCCGCGGCGCCAAGCCTTGACGCAGCCCCGGAACCCGCGCCAAAGCCTGCCCGATTCGCCATGAGGATTTCAGCCCGCGCAGAACGCATCGAGCCCTTTTACGTGATGGAAGTCGCCAAGGCAGCGGTCGAGATCGCCCGCGTCGCGGCGCACAGCGACCGCCCGATGGTCTTTCTCAACATCGGCGAGCCGGATTTCACCGCCGCGCCGCTGGTGGCGCAAGCCGCTGTCAAGGCCATTCGCCAGGGCGCCACGCAATACACGCAGGCGACCGGCCTGCCCCAACTGCGCGCGCACATCAGCGCCTGGTACCAATGCCGCTTTGGCGTGCAGGTTGACGCCGGGCGCATCGTGGTCACCGCCGGTGCATCGGCCGCGCTGCAACTGGCCTGCCTGGCACTGATCGACCAGGGCGACCAGATCCTCATGCCCGTCCCGAGTTACCCCTGCAACCGGCATTTTGTGAGCGCTGCCGAGGGCGATGCGGTGTTGATTCCCACCACCGCCGAAGAGCGCTTTCAACTGAGCGCGGCCAAGGTCGAGGCGGCCTGGAACCCCCACACGCGCGGCGTGTTGCTGGCCTCGCCCTCCAACCCCACCGGCACCTCGATCCACCCCGATGAAATGCGCCGTATCCACCAGCTCGTGAGCGCCAAAGGCGGCATCACGCTGGTCGATGAAATTTACCTGGGATTGAGTTTCGACGCGCAGTTTGGCCAGACCGCGCTGGCGCTGGACGACCAGATCATCAGCATCAACAGCTTCAGCAAATACTTCAGCATGACCGGTTGGCGCCTGGGCTGGCTGGTGGTGCCGCCGGGCCTGGTGGACACCATCGAGCGCCTGGCGCAAAACCTGTTCATCTGCCCCAGCACTGTGGCGCAACATGCGGCCATGGCCTGTTTTGAGGCGCTGAGCCTCGCCGAATTCGAAAGCCGCCGTGCCGAGTTCAAGGCCCGCCGGGACTACTTCATTCCCGCCCTCAACGCCATCGGCCTGCCGGTGCCAGTGATGCCCGATGGCGCTTTCTACGCCTGGGCCGACTGCTCACAGGCCTGCCAGCGGTTGAACCAAAAATTCGGCACCACACTCCAAGACAGCTGGGACTTCGCATTTGAGGTGATGCGCCGCGCCCACGTGGCGGTGACACCGGGGCGCGATTTTGGTGTGGCGCAGACTGGTAACTTTGTGCGTTTTTCAACAGCGAGCTCCTTGACTGAGTTAAAAATCGCGATTGAGCGCCTCAAGGCCTTGTTGGCCTGATGGCCTGATGACTTGCCGTCTTGGCCGGGGCGCAACCAGCCCGGCCACCATAAAAATGGAAACACAGGGAATATTTCGATGAACCAAGTTTCGATGAGCCAGGACTTGTCCATCCTCCACCTGGTGCTCAACGCGAGCATCGTCGTGCAGGCTGTGATGCTGCTGCTAGTGGTGGTTTCGGTCACCAGTTGGGCGGCAATTTTCCGCAAACTGTTTGCCCTGAGGCGCGTGAAAGACCTGAACGAAACCTTTGAGCGCGAATTCTGGTCCGGCACCAGCATGAATGACCTGTTTGCTGCCGCCGCCAAAAACGCCCGCAGCGCCGGGCCGATGGAGCGCATCTTCGCCAGCGGCATGCGCGAGTTCCAGAAACTGCGCGAACGCCGCATTGCCGACACCTCCACCCTGATGGACGGCGCGCGGCGCGCCATGCGGGCAAGCTTCCAGCGCGAGATGGACGTGGTTGACAGCAATTTGTCGTTTCTCGCCTCGGTGGGCTCGGTCTCGCCCTACGTCGGCCTGTTTGGCACGGTCTGGGGCATCATGCATGCGTTCACTGGCCTGGCCTCGCTGCAACAGGTCACGCTCGCCACGGTGGCGCCGGGCATCGCAGAAGCGCTCGTGGCCACCGCCATCGGCCTCTTCGCCGCGATACCGGCGGTGGTCGCCTACAACCGCTTCGCCCGCGACATCGACCGCGTGGCGATCAAGCTGGAGACCTTCATCGAGGAGTTCTCCAACATCCTGCAGCGCAACGTCGGCGGGCAGTCGCCTTCCAACCACTGAAGGACGGACTCGCCATGCCAGCACTGGTAAGCCGAGGGCGCGGGCGGCGCTCCATCAACGAGATCAACATGGTGCCCTTCATCGACGTGATGCTGGTGCTCTTGATCATCTTCATGGTGACGGCGCCGCTGATTGCGCCGAGCATGATCGAGCTGCCCAGCGTGGGCCGTGCGGCCAAGGCACCGGACGTGGTGATCCAGATCATCATTGGCAAAGACGAAGCGCTGTCGATCAAAAGCCAGGAGCAAAACACGCCCGTCGCCCTGAAGGACCTGGTGCGCTCGGTCAAGGCGGCTCAATCGAATGCGGCCAAGCCCGCCGCCGGCCAGAAACCTGCAACCAGCGCCACGGCGAGCGCCGCGCCCGTCAGTACCGCCGTGGTCATCAGCGCAGACAAAAGCGTGAAATACGAATCGGTCGTCAAGGTGATGGACGTGTTGCAGCGCGCGGGCATCCAGCGCGTCGGCCTCTCGGTGCAACTGGTCAATTCGCCAAGCTGAAGGCATGCAGGCATGAACGCCGCCGCACACCGCCTGGAGTTCGCGCCGCCGCCGGTGCCGGGCTTCGTGCGCGCGTTCGGGCTGGCGATCTTCGCGCATCTGCTGCTGCTGGCCGCATTGACCTGGGGCGTCAACTGGCGCAGCGCCAACGAGCCCTTCACGGCCGAGGCTGAGTTGTGGGCGCAGGTGCCGGTGCAGGCTGCGCCCAAACCGGTTGAGACGCCGCCTCCTCTACCGCTTCCAGCGCCGGTAGTTGAAAAGCCGGTCGAACCGCCACCGAAGGCAATTGCGCCAGACATCGTCACAGAGCGCGAGAAACAACGCCTGGCCACCGAGAAAAAGCAGCTTGAAACCAAGCAGCTGGACGACAAAAAGAAAGAGCTGAAAAAGCAGGAAGAACTCAAGCAGGCCGAGGCCGTCAAACGCAAGGACGACGCCGCCAAACTCGACGCCAAACAGCTCGAGGCGCAACGCCAGGAGAACATCAAACGCAGTCTTGGGATGGCGGGTGCCACAGGGGCCGCAACGGCAACCGGCACAGCACAACAATCGGCCGGGCCGTCGTCGAGTTACCAGGGCCGCATCCAGGCGCGCATCTACCCCAACATTGTTTTCACCGAAGACATTTCAGGCAACCCCACAGCGCTGGTGGAAGTGCGCGCC
>JANMMR010000286.1:0-5505 GCA_031373455.1 Rhodoferax sp. | reverse complement strand
AGGTAGCGGTCGTAACAATCGCCGGTTTTACCGACGGGAATGTCGAAATCCATCCGGTCGTAGACGTCATACGGCTGTGTCTTGCGCAAATCCCATGCGACGCCCGAACCGCGCAACATGGCGCCGGTAAAACCGAGGTTCATCGCGCGCTCAGGTGTGACCACGCCAATACCCACGGTGCGCTGTTTCCAGATGCGGTTGTCGGTGAGCAGTGTGTGGTATTCGTCGTGGTTGGCCGGAAAACGCTGGGTGAAGTCGTCGATGAAATCAAGCAGCGACCCTTCGCGGTTGACGTTGAGTTCCTTGATGGCGCGCGCATTGCGGATCTTGTTGACCTTGTACTGCGGCATGGAACCCGGCAGGTCGCGGTAGACGCCACCGGGACGGAAATAGGCGGCATGCATGCGGGCGCCACTGGCCGCTTCATACATGTCAAATAGGTCTTCACGCTCGCGAAACGCGTAAAGAAGCAGCGTCATCGCGCCGCAATCGAGCCCGTGTGCTCCCACCCACAACAAGTGGTTGAGCAAGCGCGTGATTTCGGAAAACATCACGCGGATGTATTGCGCGCGCAGCGGCACGTCGACACCCAGCAGCTTCTCGATGGCCAGGCAATAGGCATGCTCGTTGCACATATTGGACACGTAGTCCAGCCGGTCAATGTAGGGCAAGTTCTGGATATAGGTCTTGCTTTCGGCCAGTTTTTCAGTGGCGCGGTGCAGCAGGCCAATGTGCGGGTCAGCGCGCTGGATGACTTCGCCATCGAGCTCCAGCACCAGGCGCAGAACCCCGTGGGCCGCGGGATGCTGCGGCCCGAAATTAAGGGTGTAGTTCTTGATTTCAGCCATTCAGCCCACCGTAGTTGTCTTCGCGAATGATGCGCGGTGTAATCTCTCGCGGCTCAATCGTGACCGGCTGGTAAATGACGCGTTTTTTCTCTGCGTCGTAGCGCATTTCCACATGGCCGGTGGTCGGGAAATCTTTGCGAAACGGGTGGCCGATGAAGCCGTAGTCGGTGAGGATGCGCCGCAGGTCGTTGTGGCCCTCAAACACGATTCCAAAGAGGTCAAAGGCTTCGCGTTCGAACCAGCTGACCGAACTCCAGATGCCGGTCAACGAGTCGATCACGGGGACGTCGTCATCGGTCGCGAACACTTTCAGGCGCACTCGCTGGTTGAGGCTGACCGACAGCAAATGCGACACGATGGCATAACGTCCACTGCCGAATGCGCCGGAACCGCCCGACGTGCCCTGACCGCGCTCGCCCTCCCCGTCGCCAATTTGTTTGTATTCGGAATAGTCGACGCCACACAGGTCGATGAGTATCTCGAACTGGCAGCTTGGAGCGTCACGAAGAATCTTGGCCACCTCCAGGTAATGCGCCGCTGAAACGACAACGGTCACCTCGCCCAGCGCGACACTGATTTTTCTGGCCTTTTCGCCCAGCGAATGAGCCAAGGTAGTGGCGAGCGCGTGCGGATCAACAGCAAATTGCGTCATCGGTCGTGTGCCTCAGGCGCGTGCAATGGTTTGCGTGCGGCGAATTTTCTGCTGCAGCTGAATGATGCCGTAGAGCAAGGCCTCGGCAGTCGGGGGGCAACCGGGCACATAAACGTCGACCGGCACTATGCGGTCACAGCCGCGCACCACCGAATAACTGTAGTGGTAGTAGCCGCCGCCGTTGGCACAGGAGCCCATGCTGATCACCCAGCGCGGCTCGCTCATCTGGTCGTACACCTTGCGCAGCGCGGGGGCCATCTTGTTGCACAGCGTGCCGGCGACGATCATCAAATCAGACTGCCTGGGGCTGGCGCGAAACACCTCGGCGCCAAAGCGGCTGATGTCATAACGCGCTGCAGCCGCGTGCATCATTTCGACGGCGCAGCAGGCCAGGCCGAACGACATGGGCCACAGCGAGCCGGTCTTGGCCCAGTTCATGACCGAGTCGTACGACGTGGTCATGAAACCTTCTTTGAAAACGCCTTCAATTGCCATGTTTGTTTACCTGTGCGCGTATGCGTTCGCTGCTATTCCCAATCGAGGGCGCCTTTTTTCCACTCGTAGACAAAACCCACGACCAGAATGCCCAGAAAAACCATCACCGACCAGAAACCCAGCGGACCGATCTCCTTGAGCGCCACCGCCCACGGAAACAGAAAGGCGATTTCGAGGTCAAACAGAATGAACAGGATGGCGACGAGGTAATAACGCACGTCAAACTTCATGCGGGCGTCTTCGAACGCCTCAAAACCGCACTCATAGGGAGAATTTTTGGCCGCGTCGGGCCGGTTGGGGCCAAGGATGTAACCGATCACCTGTGGCGCAATGCCGACCGCGATGCCCACCAGAATGAACAACAGCACCGGCAAATATTGTTCGAGATTCATCTTGTATTACTTGACAAAATTTCGGGTGCCCAACTGTGGCGCGCACACTGGTATGCGCTGCCTTCCCTGCATTGACTGATCTGGTGCCGTCGGCGAGACTCGAACTCGCACAGCTTTCGCCACTACCCCCTCAAGATAGCGTGTCTACCAATTTCACCACGACGGCTGCTTGCTTTTTTTGGTCTCAGGGGCGCGAGGAAGGATTGGCCAATTTACCTCTGGAACCACCGCGCATTCTATCCCCAAAACCCGCCCTTTTGCCCCTCACCCCTTGAGCAAAGCTCAGTAATTTGGCTGGTCTTCAGCGACTCACTTGGATGGAATCTGCGCGGCGCCCGAAGCCGCTGGCGCTGGCGCCGGCACAGGCACTGCAACTGCAGACGTGGCCGGTGCCGGAGCACCGGAAGGAACGGTTGCGGCTGCACCTTCGAGCACGCTGCCGCTGCCGGCTGGCGCCGATGTGCGCAGGTTTCCAAAATACGCGAGCGAGAGCGTCGCGACAAAAAACACCGTGGCCAGCACAGCGGTGGTGCGCGAGAGGAAGTTGGCGCTGCCGCTGGCACCAAACAGGCTGCCCGAACTGCCACCACCAAAGGCTGCACCCATATCAGCGCCCTTGCCATGCTGGATCAGGATCAGGCCGATCATGGCCACGGCAGAAATCATCTGCACGGCCAAAATGATGTTGACGACAAAGTTCACTGTTGCTCCTCAATAAATAGCTGGTTATGCACGCAGGGCTTTGGCTGCGGCGACGATCTGTAAAAAATCTGCGGCCTTGAGCGAGGCCCCGCCGACGAGTCCGCCGTCGATGTCGGGCTGTGCCAGCAAGGCTGCTGCGTTGGCGGCATTCATGCTGCCGCCGTACAGGATCTGGATCCGGTCTGAATGCGCACTGGCCGCGTGGAGTTGCGCGCGCAAAACCGCATGCACCTCCTGCGCCTGCTCTGCGCTGGCGGTCTTGCCGGTGCCAATCGCCCAAACCGGCTCATAAGCCACCACGATTTCACTGATGCAGTGGCCGTTGGTGTGGATCACGGCTGCCAGTTGGCGCTTGACCACCTCGACGGTTTTTCTGGCCTCGCGCTCGGCCAGGGTTTCACCCACACAGACGATCGGCGTGATGCCCGCGGCCAGCGCGCGCTCAGCCTTGTGCGCCACCACGTCATCGGTTTCGGCATGGTATTGGCGGCGCTCGGAATGGCCCACCAGGCAATAACGCACGGAGAATTCACGCAGCATCGTTGCCGCGACTTCACCGGTGAAGGCGCCAGACGCGTGTTGTGACACATCCTGCGCCCCCAGTTCAATTGCGCTGCCTTTGAGCAGGCCCTGCAGTTGCGCGACATACAAAGCGGGCACGCACAATGCCACTTTCGCGCCATGGCCCAAACCGGCGAGCAAATCCTTCACCAGCGCTTCATTGGCGGCGAGGTGGCCATTCATTTTCCAGTTGCCGGCGATGAATTTCTGCTTCATGGCGATGTCAGTTCACAACGACCCGGCCCTCAGGCCTTGTTCGCCGCGTGGGCCCAGGTCAACACAATTTTGCCGATGTGCTGGTTGGATTCCATGAGCGTGTGGGCCTGGGCTGCGCCCGAAGTGGCTCCCGAGCCGGCTGCGTCAAATGTCTTGAAAATAACCGGCTTGATGGCCCCTTTTTCGATCAGTGGCCAGACGTGTTGGCGCAGATTCCGCGCGATCGCCGCCTTGAACGCGACCGGGCGCGGGCGCAGCGTGGAGCCGGTGATCTGCAAACGGTTGCGCAGCACCAGTCCGGCATTGATATCACTCTTGATGCCGCCCTGCACCGCGATGATGGCCAGGCGGCCGTCGGGCGCCAGGCACTCGATCTCGCGCGCCACATAGGCGCCGGCGACCATGTCGAGCACCACGTCGACACCTTTGCCGCCCGTGATCCGCTTGACCTCGGCGACAAAATCCTGCGTCTTGTAGTTGATGGCGTGGTCGGCGCCGAGCGCGAGGCAAGCGGCGCATTTGTCGTCGCTGCCGGCGGTGACGATCACGGTTGAGCCGAGCGCTTTGGCCATGGCAATCGCCGTGACGCCAATGCCGCTGGAGCCGCCCTGGATCAGCAGCGTCTCGCCTTTTTGCAGGCGCGAGCGGTCAAACACATTGCTCCACACGGTGAAGAAGGTTTCAGGCAGCGAGGCGGCTTCAATGTCGGTGAGGCCAGCCGGCGATGGCAAACACTGGTCGATGGGCGCCACGCAAAACTGGGCGTAACCACCACCGGCCACGAGTGCGCAAACGCGGTCGCCCACTTTGAACCCGGCCGCCGCCATGGCCGCCGCGTCGCCGGATTCAACAACGCCAGCCACTTCCAGACCCGGCAGGTCAGAGGCTCCTGGTGGCACCGGGTAGTTGCCGGTGCGCTGCAACACATCGGGGCGGTTCACCCCGCTGGCTGCCACGCGAATCAGCAACTCGCCGTTGCCCGCCACCGGCACCGGGCGTTCACCCGCCACCAGCACCCCAGGCGCGCCATAACTTTTTATCTCAATTACTTGCATGATATTTTCATCTATTAAGTCGCAAATTTAGTCAATTATTTGCTATGTAAAACATATCAAAT
Source organism: Rhodoferax sp. (assembly GCA_031373455.1). GTDB lineage: Bacteria > Pseudomonadota > Gammaproteobacteria > Burkholderiales > Burkholderiaceae_C > JANYCG01. The sequence goes on along the minus strand of JANMMR010000286.1, from coordinate 522 downwards.
TAGACTAAATTACAATCAATATTAACAGGTGAATTAATATTCAACGAATATTTCGCTCAAAGTTCGATCAGTTGCCGTTGTGCATGGCCGGCTGGCGGTCACCTTGCGGCCTGTCACCTTGCGGACGATCGTTCTGCGGGCGGTCCAGCAGCGCTTTCATCGACAGCTTGATGCGGCCTTTTTCGTCCGTCTCCATCACTTTGACCTTGATGATCTGGCCTTCAGTGAGGTAGTCCGACACCTTCTTGACGCGTTCGTGCGCGATCTGGCTGATGTGCAGCAGGCCATCCTTGCCCGGCAGCAGGTTCACCAGTGCGCCGAAGTCGAGGATCTTCGTGATCGGGCCTTCGTAGATCTTGCCGACCTCGACCTCCGCGGTGATCTCCTCGATGCGCTTCTTCGCGTGTGCGGCCTTGTCGGCATCGGTCGACGCGATGGTGATCGTGCCGTCCTCGCCGATGTCGATCGTGCAGCCGGTCTCTTCGGTCAGCGCGCGGATCGTCGAGCCGCCCTTGCCGATGA
>JANMMR010000275.1:0-2639 GCA_031373455.1 Rhodoferax sp. | reverse complement strand
CAATCGCCAGCGCCTGGGTGAGGGGCAGTTCACTGCCGGGGAACACGTCAAAACCGTCTTTGGCGAACTGGTCGATCATCGCTTTGGTGTTGTCCCACACACCGGAGGAGTCTTTGACGCCGACCACCGTATCCGGATAACGCTTGCGCAACATGGCGATGAGGTTCAGGGTGATCGGCACGCCCGAAACAGCGGGTATGTGGTACAGGTAAACCTTCAGCTTGGCGTTGCCGACGCGCTCGATCACTTCCGAGTAGTAGGCATAGAGGCCTTCGTCTGACACGCCTTTGAAGTAAAAGGGCGGCAGCATCAGGCAGCCGGCCACGCCGTTCCCGGCGGCATGTTTTGTGAGAGCCACGGCGTCGGGCAGGGCGCAAGCACCGGTGCCGGGCATCATCCGGCTGGCAGGAATGCCGGCAGCCAGCAGGGCGTCTGTGAGGTCCAGGCGCTCGCTGACCGAGAGCGACGCCGCTTCTGAATTCGTGCCAAATATCGCCAGCCCCACCTGGTTGGCAATCAGCCATTTGCAGTGGGCGATGTAGCGCGGTACATCCGGCTCCAGGTTGGCATTGAACGGAGTGAGCACCGGCGAGAGGACGCCGTGGATACGATTTGACATGGGAAAAGGGTCCTGGTTGAAGCGGGCTGCGGGTGCTGGACGGATCATAACCAGCGCGAAATCCAAAATGGTGATAATTTCGACGCTTTAACCCCAAGGAGAAAAAAGTGACGTTCAAGCCTTCTTCGCGCAGTGTGGTGAAACCTTCGGCCCTGCTGGCGGCCGTGTTGGTCGGTTGTTTTGCCATGGCGGGCGCCCAAGCCCAGGGTAAGGCTCAAGGCAAAGGGTTTGCCTTGTCCAGCCCGGACCTCGCCAAAGGCAAATTCGACAACAAATTCATTCTCAACGGTTTTGGCTGCACCGGCGGCAACGTCTCGCCCGCGCTTGAATGGAAGAATTTGCCTGCGGGCACGAAGTCGCTCTCGCTGCAGGTGCATGACCCGGACGCACCCACCGGCAGCGGCTTCTGGCACTGGGCGGTTTACAACATGCCCGCCGACACCAAAGGCCTGCCACAAGGCGCGGGCAATGCACCGGGCACCCTGCCAGCCGGGGCCTTTGGCGGCAGCACCGACTTCAACGACACGGGCGCGACCGGTGCCAACGGCAATTACGGTGGCCCTTGCCCACCGGCTGGCGACAAGCCGCACCGCTACGTCTTCACGCTCTATGCGCTGGGGGTGGACGACGTGCAAAAGGCCGGCGGCGTGCCCAAAACCGGCACCGCTGCGTTGTATTCTTTTGTGCTGAACAAAGGTGTGGGCAAGGGTTTGCTGGGCAAGGCAAGTTTCACAGCGACCTACAAACGCTAGGCTTGAAAGCGATCCGGGTAGCCTTCGGTTGCCTGCGCCATCTAGGGGCTATTTTTGCGGGACTTTGCCAAACGTTTTGGCTGCCCGCAAAAAATCAAAATCAACCCCTTGGTCGGCCTGCGTGACGGTCTGCAGGAACAGCTTTTTGTAGCCGCGCGCGGCAGTCGGTTCAATAACGGGGTTGGCCCGCGCGCGCTTTTCAAGTTCCTCGGCTGAAACCAGCAAACTGATCTCGCGTTTGGAGATTGAAAGCCGGATGCGGTCGCCATTCTTCACGTGCGCCAGCGGCCCGCCTACTGCAGATTCAGGCGTGACATGCAGCACGATGGTGCCGTAGCCAGTGCCGCTCATGCGGCCGTCTGAAATGCGCACCATGTCTTTCACGCCAGCGCGGGCCAGCTTCATGGGGATGGGCAGGTAGCCGGCTTCGGGCATGCCGGGCGCGCCCTTGGGGCCGATGTTTTTGAGGACCAGGATGTCATCAGCGTTCACATCCAAGGCGGGGTCGTCCACGCGATTCGCCAGGTCTTGCGCGTTTTCAAACACCACGGCGCGGCCTTCGTGCTCCATCAGTTTCGCGTCCGCCGCAGATTGCTTGATGATCGCGCCTCCGGGGGCCAGGTTGCCGTACAACACGGCGATGCCACCCTGCGGGTAGATGGGGTTGTTGAAAGGGCGCACCACGTCCTGTTTGAAACCAGGGCCCTGGGCTTCGAGTTCTTCACCCAGCGAGCGGCCCGTGACCGTCATGGCGTCCAACTTGAGCAGGAGTTTCAATTCCCGCAACAAGGTTGCCATGCCGCCTGCATGGTGAAAATCTTCCATGTAGTGCTGGCCGGAGGGCTTTAAATCGAGCAACACGGGGGTGTCGCGGCCCATGCGGTCCAGCGCCGGCAGGTCGATGTCCAGTCCCATGCGCCCGGCAATCGCGGCCAGGTGCACGATGCCATTGGTGCTGCCGCCAATTGCCAGCAACACACGCAAGGCATTTTCAAACGCGGCGGGTGTGAGAATTTTGTCGATGGTCAGGCCGTCAATCGCCATTTGCACCGCGCGCGCGCCAGTTTCTTCGGCCACACGGATGCGGTCTGCCGTGACAGCGGGGGGAGACGCGCCACCGGGCACCGTCATGCCCAGCGCTTCGGCAATACACGCCATGGTGCTGGCCGTGCCCATCACCGAGCAGGTACCTACGCTGGGCACAAGCTGGTCGTTCACATCCGCGATTTCTTCTTCATCGACGTCGTTCGCGCGAAAGCGCGCCCAGT
>JANMMR010000268.1:0-1731 GCA_031373455.1 Rhodoferax sp. | reverse complement strand
TTAACATGGGTGTTAATTATTGACTCAAATAGGCCAATTTGTTAATACTCATGTTAATTTTAGAGCAAAACGGCTCAATCAAGCAATCAGAATCGCCCTGAAGTCGTTCACATTCGTCAAGGTCGGCCCCGTGACGATTGAATCACCCAGCGCCTGGAAGAAACCGTGGCCGTCGTGTTGGTCAAGGCTCGCGCGGGGGTTGATGCCTTTGGCCCAGGCGCGCTCCAAGGTGTCGGGTGCGATCACGGCGCCAGCTAACTCCTCGGTACCGTCCACGCCGTCGGTGTCACCCGCAAGCGCGTAGACGCCCGGTTGTCCCTGCAAGGCCACCGCGAGTGAGAGCAGAAACTCAACGTTGCGCCCTCCCCGGCCCAAGGTCTCAGCGCCCTTCATCGTCACCGTGGTTTCACCGCCCGAGAGCAACACACAGGGCGTTTTGAATGGCTGGCCACGAGTGGCCACCTGGCGGGCGATGCCGGCCATGGTTTTGCCGAGGTCGCGCGCTTCGCCTTCCAGGCTGTCGCCCAGGATGTAGGGCGTGATGCCCGCTTCTCGTGCGACTTTCGCGGCGGCTTCCAGGGCGATTTGTGGCGCGGTGATGATGCGCGATTCGATGTTTTTCAACCTGGCGTCGCCGGGCTTCACGGATTCACCTGCGCCGCTTTTCAACAGGGCGCGCGCCGCCGCAGGCACGTCGATTCGGTAGCGCGCCAGGATCGCCAGTGCGTCGGCACAGGTGGTCGGGTCGGGCACGGTGGGGCCGGAGGCAATATCAATCGGGTTGTCGCCTGGCACGTCGGAGATCAGCAGCGTCACCAGCCGCGCGGGGTGGCACACGGCACCCAGGCGGCCGCCCTTGATGGCCGAGAGGTGGCGGCGCACGCAGTTCATTTCGGTGATCGTCGCGCCGCTTGCCAGCAAGGCGGTGTTGACAGCCTGCTTGTCGGCCAGCTTCAAACCTTCGCCTGGCCCGACGAGAAGAGAGGAACCGCCACCTGAAATGAGCGCGATGACCAGATCGTCTTCGCCCAGGTTGCTGACCAGTTGTCGGACGCGCTGCGTCGCCAGCAGACCGGCCTCGTCCGGCACCGGGTGGGCAGCCTGTACGATCTGGATGCGCCGGCACGGCACCTCGTAGCCGTAGCGGGTGATGACGAGACCTGACAGCGCATCCAGCGATCCCTTCCAGTTGTCTTCCAGCGCTTTTGCCATCGCTGCCGAGGCTTTGCCCGCGCCGATAACGATGGTGCGGCCTTTGACCGATGCTGGGTCTGGCAGATGCGCAGGCAGGCACAGCGCGGGTTGCGCGGCAGCGATGGCAGCGTCAAACATCTTGCGCAGCAAGATTTCCGGCTGCAAGCTCATGTAATCGGCGCTGGGTTAAACAACACCAGCGCGTTGTGCAGCTTCCAGTGCTCGGCCCAGGTTTTTTTGCGGCCGCTGGCCACGTCGAGCATCAGGCGGAACAACTCCCAGCCGACCTCTTCGATGGTTTTGCTGCCGTCCGCAATGGTGCCGGCGTTCACGTCCATCAGGTCATGCCAGCGGCGCGCGAGATCGGTGCGCGTGGCGACCTTGATCACCGGGCATTCGGCCAGGCCGTAGGGCGTGCCACGGCCAGTGGTGAACACGTGCAGGTTCATACCGGCGGCCAGTTGCAGTGTGCCGCAGATGAAGTCGCTGGCGGGTGTGGCGGCATAGGTCAAGCCCTTTTGCTTCAGTTTTTCACCG
>JANMMR010000260.1:0-2130 GCA_031373455.1 Rhodoferax sp. | reverse complement strand
CCGATGTCTTTGACCATCAACTCAAGCTTGAACGGGTCGTCAAAACTGCGGCTCAGCACGCGCTGCTTGATGTGGTTCTGCGTGATCCACGACTGCCCGGTGGAGGTGTTCAGCACGTCGACCATCGCTGCGGGGTCGAGGCCATACGATTTGCCGATCACCAGCCCCTCGGCGGTGGCGCTGAAGGTGATGGAGGTGATCAGGTTGTTGATGCACTTCATCGCGTGGCCGCTGCCGACTGGCCCCAGATGAAACACGGCGCGGCCCATGCGTTCCAGCAGCGGGCGCACGCGTCCGAGGTCTTGCTCGGCGCCACCCACCATGAAAACCAGGTTGGCCTCCTGCGCGCCCCACTGCGCGCCGGACACGGGCGCGTCGACCATCGTCACGCCCTGAGCGGCGAGCTTTTCGGCGGTTTGTTTGGTCAGCCAGGGTTCTGACGACGAGGTGTCGAGCAAGAGGCTGCCGGGCTGCATCCCTTCCGCTAGTCCGTTTTTGCCCAACACCGCCTGCTGCACCACTGCGCCGTTGGGCAGCATGGTGATCACCACGTCGCTTTTTTCGGCGAGTTGTTTGAGAGACTTTGCCGCGTCAGCCTTGCGGCCCAAAGAGGCGGCGAGCCGAGCGCTGGTTGCCGGGTCGAGGTCATACAAAGTCACCGTGTGGCCGGCCTTGTGCAGGTGCGACGCCATCGGCGCGCCCATCACACCCAGACCGACAAAACCTATGCGCATCGCGCCTGCGGAGTCCGTCATGAAATGTCCTTGAAGTAGTCTGCCACGCGCCTGCTCCAGCAAAGTTGGCCCCGAATCACTATCATGTTGAAACCCTGCCTCCAGCAGGCCGGAGGTGAAGGAATCGGAGGGACTGACCATGCAAAATGTGCTGCGCGGCTTGAGTGTATGGGTGATTTTGGCCACCAGTTTGGCAGGCGCGTGGGGCCAGGTTGGCGAGGCGCCGTCAATGAGCCGGGTGCAGGCTTTGCAGGCACTGGCCCAACCCGGCCCCGCTGCCCGGTATGCAGGTGTACAGCGGTTGGCCGAGCTCGGCACCATGCCCGACGCCGACCAGGTCGCCCTGCGCCTGCACGATGCCGATGAACAGGTGCGCGAGGCCGCTGGCAACGCGATGTGGCAAATCTGGAGCCGCTCTGGCGACAAGGCCATTGACGCCCAATACCAACAGGCCCTGCTCCTGATGGAGGCTGGCCGCATGGGCGAAGCTCTGACGGCGTTTTCAGCGGTTATCCAGAAACGACCGACGTTTGCCGAAGCCTGGAACAAACGCGCCACGGTTTATTTCCTGGTGGGCGAGTTAAGCCTGTCGCTCAAGGACTGCGACCAGGTGATGGCGCGCAACCCTCACCACTTTGGCGCGCTGTCGGGTTACGGGCAGATTTACCTGCAGTTGGGTGAACTGGAAAAGGCGCAGCAGTATTTCGAGCGCGCCCTCAAGGTCAACCCCAATTTGCCGGGCGCAGTCGCTGCGGTGGAGGCCTTGCAGCGCCAGCTTGGCAAAGGGCGGCGCCAGACAATTTGACACCACCGGGCGAGCCGCCCTTCACGCGCCCGCAGCGCTGGCGAGCGCCCGCTCGAAATAATTGAGCGCGAGGTATTTGTGTGGCGCCGGTGGCGTTCCGCCCCACATGCCTTCCATTTCGGCGCGGATCGCCAGCACCGCCTGAAAACCTTCGGGATTGAAGGCGGCGTCAATCGCAAGTCCGCTGCCAGGCGCAATCAGCGCCTCGTAGCTGCTTTGCGCAATGGCTTCGGTCTGCTTGAACTGAGACATCAAAAGTTGCACCATCGCGCTTCGGTTCAGCGGGTTCAAAACCTTGCGCTGCCCTTCGATGTACGCGGCCAGGTAGTTCACCAGGAGTTCGTCATGCGCAGTGGCCCACGCCCGCATTGCAAAGGCACCCGTGGCCTGGTAGGGCCCTAACAGGTCGAACTGGCTGCCCAGGCTTTTGAGACCCTGTTCACGCACCTTGAACGAAAACGGCGGGTTGACGAGGCCCACCGCGAGTTGTGGGTCTGCCACCATGGCGGCAGAGCGTGGCCCGGTGCCGCCCGCCGCCTTCAACTGGTAATCACGGCCTTCCACCAAGCCCTGCAGCTTCAGGATTTTTTT
>JANMMR010000199.1:0-5640 GCA_031373455.1 Rhodoferax sp. | reverse complement strand
AGACTGGCGTGCAGCGCCGAGCCCAGAGGCAAAATGTCGTCATTGAAATCGTAACGGTTGTTGTGCAGGTAACAACTGCCTTTGCCGCCCTGACCGCTGGCGTCTTGCTCGCCCTGGCCAATGCGCAAATAGGCGCCAGGTTTTTCTTGCAGCATGAAGGAGAAATCTTCAGCGCCCATGCTGGGCTCCATAGCGCGCAACACGCGCTCTTCGCCCACCAGACTTTGCGCCACGGTGGCGGCAAACTCGGATTCGTCAATGCTGTTGACCGTGGCCGGGTAGCCGCGTTCATAGGTGACTTTGGCGCTTGCACCGAACCCCTGGGCGATGGCAACGCACAGTTCATTCAAGCGGCGCTCCAGCGTGGCCTGCACGCTTGCGCTGAAGCTGCGCACGGTGCCGACAAGCGTGGCACTGCCGGGAATCACGCTGCTGGCACCCATTTCACCCGCGCGCATGGCGCAAATGCTGATCACGGCGCTGTCCACGGCCTTGACATTGCGCGCTACGATGCTCTGGATGGCCGTGATGATGTGGGCGCTGACCAGCACGGGGTCTACCGTGTTGTAGGGATGCGCGCCGTGGCCGCCGTAACCAGTGATCTCGATCGTGACGCGGTCGGAAGCCGCCATCATGGGCCCGGGGTTCACGCCAATCACGCCAGGGCGCAGGCCAGGTGAGTTGTGCATGCCGAAAACCGATTGCACCGGGAATCGCTCAAACAAACCGTCTTCGATCATCGCGCGCGCGCCTGCGTAACCTTCTTCACCGGGTTGGAAAATCAACACCGCTGTGCCGTCAAAATGGCGCGTCTCGGCCAGATAACGGGCAGCGCCCATCAGCATGGCCGTATGGCCGTCGTGGCCGCAGGCGTGCATGAGCCCCTGTTTTGCCGATTTCCAGCCGAATTCATTGAGCTCGGGCAGGGGCAAGGCGTCCATGTCGGCGCGCAATCCGATCATCGGGCCGGGCGACTTGCTGCTTGAATTCTTGCGGCCCTGAATGGTGGCGACCACGCCCGTTTTGCCAATCCCTGTGTGGACGGCGTCCACGCCGCACAGCGCCAAACCTTCCGCAACGCGTTTGGCGGTGTACACCTCTTCGAAGCCGAGCTCCGGGTGGGTATGCAGGTCGCGCCGGAACGCCGTGAGCTCCGGGTGGAACCGGGAAATATGGGCAAATGCCCGGCCGGCTGCAACCAGTTTGGGCATCGTGAGGGCAGCGGAAGATACGTCGACCATCAATGACCGCCCGTTTTTCCAACCCGCAGTCGAGGGTCAACCGCGAAATAGAGCAGATCGACGACGAGGTTGATCACCACAAAAATCAGCGCAATCAGGCACAGGTAGGCGGCCATGACCGGGATGTCGGCAAACGTCACCGCCTGAATGAACAGAAGGCCCATGCCGGGCCACTGAAACACGGTTTCGGTGATGATGGCGAAGGCGATCAAGCCGCCCAATTGCAGGCCGGTAATGGTCATCACCGGCACCAGTGTGTTTTTGAGGGCGTGGCCGAAGTGGATGGCGTTGTTGGACAACCCGCGCGCGCGGGCGAACTTGATGTAGTCGGTGCGCAGAACCTCGAGCATTTCAGCGCGCACCAGGCGCATGATGAGCGTGAGCTGGAAAATCGCCAGAGTGAGCGCGGGCAGGACGATGTGATGCCAGCCGTCCGCCGTCAGGAGGCCGCTGCTCCACCAGCCCATCTTGACGGTTTCTCCGCGTCCGAAACTGGGAAACCAGCCCAGGCCCACCGCGAAAATCAGGATCAACAAGATTCCGATCAGGAATGTTGGCAGGGAAACGCCGATCAACGACAGCGTCATGAACACGTGGCTGGCGAAGGTGTTGCGTTTCAGGGCGGCATACACCCCCATCGGAATGCCAACCAAGAGCGACAAGCCGGCCGCTACCAAGGCCAACTCCAGCGTTGCCGGAAAACGCTCGCCGATGAGCCGCGAGACTTTGGCGCCCTGGCGCAAGGACAGGCCAAACTCGCCCTGAACGGCATTGACAAGGAAATGCCAGAATTGGATGAAAAACGGCTGGTCCAGCCCCAAATCTACGCGCAACTGGGCTCTTTGATCCGGCGTGGCGTCCTGACCGAGCAAAACCATCACCGGGTCGCCCACATACTGAAACAACATGAAGGCGATGAACGCTACCACCACCATGACGACGCTGGCCTGGATCAGGCGTTGCAGGATGAAGGCAAACATGGGTCGGTGTTAGCGGGCCGCAGGGCGGCCGCAACACGGGCCGAAAGGGAAGCCGAAATGGATGCTGGAACAGGGCCGGGCAGGGAATGAATTCACCCCCCTAATCTAGCAGACCCGACGCGGCTTTTGTACCGGAGTTTCCATAAGCGAACGACGCGGGATTCGCCGGGGCGATCCATTGCGAACCAGTTGCAGCGATTATTTTTGCGCTGTTGCGTTGCTGGCCAGGCTCAAGGCTTTGCCGGTCAGAGTCACCGGCCCATACCAGGCCTGGGTGCGCGAGCGGGTGTTGTCAGAGTCGGTCATGATGCCGATGCCAACCAGGGCGCCAGGCGCCTCGCCAAAGGCTTTCTCAAAGTCGGCGCGGATGTCGCGCTCGTAATCGAGCCAGCTGTTGAGGTTTTTGGCGCCCGACTCCACCACGATCTTGCGGATGCGGTCGGTGCGCGAGCTGGTGATCACGCTTCCGGCCTCGCGCGAATTGCACCAGACGTACATCAAAGTCGCGTAGGGCATGGGCTCGCCGGTCATCACGTGGGCAAGCTCGGACATCATCGAATTTTTCATCGAAAACCGGCTACGGTCACCGTCGAAGGCCAAAACGATGCGAACCGTGGAGTCCGCGTTGTCGCGCGCGGCTAGGTCGGCCTGGGCCATCAACTCCGGCACTTTCCAGGAGAATTTGATGCGGTCCAGATCGCTGGCAGGGATGTTGACACGCTGGCGAAACAGGCTGGCGGAAGACACCGCGCGCGCGGCCATGGCGTCACGTCCGTCCAGGCGGGTCGGGCTGTATTCGGTGGATTCCTTGCCCGGCAAAGGGTAATGCTGCCAGGCCGCTGACCAGGTTTTGACGGGGCTCTGGGGATTGGCGTCTGCCACAAGCAAGGTGGCGTCGAGCGCTTGTGGGGCTTGGGATGGTAAACCGGCGCAACCAGCCGCGAGGAGACAAAACCCAACGGCCAAAATTCTCAAGGAAAATTCCATCCAGCGCCTCGTCTTTGTTATGGCACCAATATGCAGTGCTTCACAAATGGAAAAAGCCGCCAGACCCGAAGGCTTGGCGGCTTAAAGACTTTTCAAACAAGGGCCGCGTTAAACGGCCGTCGCTTTAGAAGTTGTGCTGAACACCCACCAGGAACGTGCGGATGTCGGTCACGCCACCAGCGGCAACCACATTGTCGTTGGTTTCAGACACGTACTTGCCGTACACGGAAGTGCGCTTGCTCAGCGAGTACTTCACGCCCAAAGCGGCGATCTTGCGATCGAAGTTGGCAGCCAGTTTGTCGTCCAGTGAACCGTAGTTGACCGACAGGTCCAAGGTTGGGGTCACGCTGTAGTTCAAAGCAATGTTCCAGCCGGTGTTGTCGACAGCCAGGGGGTTGGTGTCGTTGTTCTGGGTGTGGAAGCCCAAGAACACTTTGGCAGGACCGAAAGCATAGGTTGCGTTCAGGTTGACTTGCTTCTGTGCGCCTTCTTGCTGGTAGAACGACAGGCCGGCACCCAGGGGGCCGTTGGCGTAGAACAAACCGAGGTCAATCTTGGACTTGGCGGTAGGAAGGGGACCTGCGGTGCCGAGCGTGCCAGCGATCAAAGACGGGTTAGCGGTTTCGAAAGCATTGACTTCGGGTGTGTAGCTCAGGCCAGCGTAGAAGCCGGAGAAGTTGGGGGTCCAGTAAACGATGGAACCGACTTCACGAACGTGAGCCGAACCCATTACACCACCAAAGCCGGAACCAATTTTGGTGCCGTAGGGGTTACGACCAGCTTGAACGATCAGGGATGGGGTGTTCGGCGTGCCGAGCAACAAACGGCCGAAACCGCCTTCGATGCCAGCGTACAACTCGCCGCCGCCACTGCCGAGGGCAGAAACGTTGGTGGCAACACCAGCAGCCGTGACGCCAACACCGCGACCGTCGGTCACGTTGATGTCGTTCTCAACCAGGAACGTGGCTTTCAAGCCGCCGCCGAGGTCTTCAACACCGCGGAAAGACACTTGCGTCGTGCCCTGGCCGTTGTTGCCCAGGAAAGTTTGCGAAGAGCTCAAGCCGCCGACCATGTTGATGGTTTGTGAACGGACGGAAGGATCAACCGTACCGAAAACGGTGACGGACGATTGCGCGAAAACGCTGACAGCTGACAGGGCAGCCAAAGCAACGAGGGTTTTTTTCATTACGAAGTTTCTCCAAGGTTAAACATAGGGCGCCGAAAGAGGGTTCGAGAGTTTCGGCTCCCCGGGCCAACCTCCTAAGTAAGGAAGTTGACGTATTGAACCAGACGGCGGGGGCCTTGGCAAAGGTATTGGCCCTAAAAAGGGCAAAACCGTGCGCTTTCGTTGTGGAGGTGCAACAGGCTGATATTCGGCATTGCACAGTCCGCCACACGGTCTGCATTAAAGCTGCATTGTTATACAATTCGTTATACAAATTCAGCAACTACAGGATTGTCCATGGCTGCCATTACTTCCCGCGAGGTGATTCACAATTTTTCATCGGTAGCCGCGCGCGTGGCTGCGGGTGAAGAACTGACGGTGACGCGTTATGGCAAGCCACTGCTTAGGTTGGTGCAAGTGGAAAAACCCGCGATGACCGCACAGGAGCGCAAGGCGTGGATTGAGAAGGTTTTGGCGTTTCGGCTGTCGGGCAACATCGTGAAACCGGGTGAGAAATTCAACCGCAATGACGCTTACGACATTTGATGCGCCGTGGACGCTGGACACCAATGTCTTGATCTACGCGACGGAGCCTGACGCGCCTATTTCAAAGCAGCGTGCCGCCAGGTCTTTGATGGGCGGGTTGACCAAAAGCGCCCATGCATGCCTGGTAGGCCAGGTGATGGGCGAATTCGTGACGGTGGCTCTTCGAAAAAATGTGACCACCCGCGCAGGCGTGCTGGAGCTGATGACGAACCTCGCAACTGGCGTGAAGGTGTTGGGCGCAAGCCCCGGGAGTTATCAGGCGGCGTTTGAACTCGTGGCCAAGCACCATTACCAGTTGTGGGACGCCCTGATCATCGCCGTCTGCGCCGAGCACGGGGTCAAGACCTTGTATTCGGAAGACGCCGGTTCGTTGAAGCGCCCGCTGGGCGTGCACGTCATCAACCCGTTTGCCGACCTGAAAACCGGGTGAGCCATGGCCCTGGTCGATACATTGATTGAGAGCGCCGACGATGCGCTTCGCACCCTGTTTGCCAAACCGCCTGCCGGGCGGACCTGCCCGACTTTGGCTCAGGGCGGCGCCCCGCTGTCAGCCGAAGAAAAGGCCCACGCCGGCGCCCTGATGCGCATCAACCACGTGGGCGAAGTGTGCGCCCAGGCGCTTTACGCGGCGCAGGCGCTGGCCACGGATAACCCGGCATTAAAAGCCCATTTTGCCAAGGCCAGCCAGGAGGAGACCGACCACTTGGCGTGGACGGCCGAG
>JANMMR010000166.1:0-5301 GCA_031373455.1 Rhodoferax sp. | reverse complement strand
TGGTGAAGCTGCCTATGTTGCAGCAGCTGCGTGACAGACTGGCCGGCAAAAACACCGCCGGTTTCATCAGCGGTTACCGGGGCTCGCCCTTGGGGGGGTACGACCAGGCGCTGTGGAAGGCCGAGAAATTCCTCAAGGCGCAAAACATCGTGTTCCAGCCCGGTGTGAACGAAGAACTTGCCGCCACTGCCTTGTGGGGCACGCAGCAGCTGGGCTTCGCGCCGCCGGGGACCAACCGTTTTGACGGCGTGTTTGGCATCTGGTACGGCAAGGGGCCGGGCGTGGACCGCTGCTCCGACGTGTTCAAACACGCCAACATGGCTGGCACCACCGAATGGGGCGGCGTGATTGCAGTGGCGGGAGACGACCACATGTCCAAGAGCTCCACCGCTGCCCACCAGAGTGACCACATTTTCAAGGCCTGCGGCACGCCGGTATTCTTCCCGGCCAGCGTGCAGGAGATTCTGGATCTGGGCGTTCACGCCTTTGCCATGAGCCGGTTCTCCGGCGTGTGGGCCGGCATGAAGACGATTCAGGAGATTGTTGAGTCGTCCGCCACGGCGATGATTGACCCGGAACGTGTCGAGATCCGGATTCCGACCGATTTTGCAATGCCACTGGGCGGTCTGCACATCCGCTGGCCCGACGCCGCGCTGGACCAGGAGGCGCGCCTGTTTGACTACAAGTGGTACGCGGCACTCGCCTATATCCGCGCCAACCGGCTGAACTACAACGCCATCGAGGGCAAAAACGACCGTTTCGGCCTGATCGCCAGCGGCAAGGCCTACAACGATACGCGCCAGGCGCTGCTCGACTTGGGCCTGGACGACGCCACCTGCCAACGCGTCGGCATCCGCCTGCACAAAGTCGGCGTGGTGTGGCCACTGGAGGCGCAGTTGACGCGCGAATTCGCCACCGGCCTGCAGGAAATTTTGGTGGTGGAGGAAAAGCGCCAGGTCATTGAGTACCAGCTCAAGGAAGAGCTTTACAACTGGCGCGCCGATGTGCGCCCGGTGGTGGTGGGCAAATTCAACGACGTGCAAGGCACCGCAGCGGACGGCATTTATGGCAGCGGCGGTGAGTGGTCGATGCCCAACCCCACCGCCAACACCCTGCTGCGCGCCAATGCCGACCTGACACCCGCCATCATCGCCCGTGCCATTGCCTTGCGCCTGAAAAAACTCGGCATCGATGCGGACACCTCCGCCCGCATCGACGCGCATCTGGCCATCCTGGACGCCAAGGAGCGCTCAATGATCGAGCTGGAAACCAAGGGCGTGCAGGGCGCGGAACGCCAGCCCTGGTTTTGCTCCGGTTGCCCGCACAACACCTCCACCAAAGTGCCCGAAGGTTCACGCGCCATGGCCGGCATCGGTTGCCACTTCATGGCAGTGTGGATGGACCGCAGCACCGTCGGATTCACGCAAATGGGTGGTGAGGGTGTGCCTTGGGTGGGCCAGCAGCCCTTCAGCCACGACCAGCACATGTTTGCCAACCTCGGTGACGGCACTTACTTCCACAGCGGCCTCCTGGCGGTGCGGCAAAGCATCGCGGCGGGTGTCAACATCACTTACAAGATCCTCTACAACGACGCTGTCGCCATGACCGGTGGCCAACAGGTCGGCGAGCGGCCCGAGGGGCATTCGGTAGTGCAGATTGCGATGTCGATGAAGGCCGAAGGGGCCGCAAAAATCGTGGTGGTCACCGATGAGCCTGAAAAATACGACGGCGTCGCCCTGGCCGACGGCGTGGCAGTGCGCCACCGCGAAGAGCTCGACGCGACCCAACGCGAGTTCCGCGAGATCAAGGGCACCACGGTCATCATTTATGACCAGACCTGCGCCACCGAGAAACGCCGCCGCCGCAAACGCGGCACGATGGTTGACCCGGCCAAACGCGTGGTGATCAACGAGCTGGTGTGTGAAGGTTGCGGTGACTGCGGGGTGCAGAGCAATTGCCTGAGTGTCGAGCCGCTGGAAACGGAATTTGGCCGCAAACGCCAGATCAACCAGAGCACCTGCAACAAGGATATGTCGTGCGTGAAAGGCTTTTGCCCCAGTTTTGTGACGGTGGAAGGCGGCAGCTTCAAGAAAAAGGCTGCGCCCAGAGCCGAAAGCGGCGTGCCATCTCCTTTTGAACTGGAGGCCTTGCCAGAACCGGTTTTCGCGCGCAAGCCCGAGGCCAATGCCCAAGCTGGGGCCGGCACTGTGTGGGGCATGGTGGTGTGCGGCGTTGGCGGCACGGGTGTCATCACCATCGGCCAGTTGCTCGGCATGGCTGCGCACATCGAAGGCAAGGGCATCGTCACCCAGGATGCGGGTGGGCTTGCGCAAAAGGGCGGCGCGACCTGGAGCTATATCCTCATCGGTGACCAGCAGGCCGACATCCGCACCACCCGGGTGGCGATGGCGGCGGCCGACCTGGTGATCGGCTGCGACCCGATTGTGGCGGTGGCCAAGGAAACCGTGCTGCGCATGCGGGAGGGGCGCACCCATGTGGCCTTGAATTCCAGCAGCACGCCGACAGCGGCTTTTGTCAAAAATGGCAACTGGCAGAACCCGTCCGAGCAGTGTGTGGCGGAAATCACCGCACTGGTGGGCGCGCAAGCCGTCGGCACTTTTGATGCCGACGCTGCCGCCACCAAGCTGATGGGCGACAGCATTTACACCAACCCGATGATGTTGGGTTACGCTTGGCAAAAGGGCTGGATTCCGCTGGAGAAAGCGTCGATCATCCGGGCCATCGAACTCAACGCGGTGGCGGTTCAACAGAACAAGACGGCGTTTGAATGGGGTTGCCGCGCTGCCCACCATCTCGCCGACGTGCAAAAGGTGGTGAACCCGGGCCAGGTGGTCGAATTCAAAAAGCGTGAATCGCTGGACACCCTGGTGGCGCGCCGGGTTGAATTCCTCACGGCCTACCAGGATGCCAATTACGCGGGCAGTTACAAGGCGTTTGTTGAGCGGGTGAAAGCAGCCGAAGAAAAGTTGGACGTGAAAACGCTGGTGCTGAGCGAAGCCGTGGCCCGGTATCTGTTCAAGCTGATGGCATACAAGGACGAATACGAGGTGGCTCGCCTGCACACCGACCCGGCTTTCCACGCGAAGATCAAGGCCATGTTTGAAGGTGACTTCACGCTCAATTACCACCTGGCGCCGCCGCTCATCGCCAAACGCAATGCCAAAGGTGAGCTGCAGAAGTCCAAATTCGGTCCGTCCACACTGCTGGTGTTTCGGCTGCTGGCGCGGCTCAAGGGCTTGCGTGGTGGCAGCTTTGACGTGTTTGGCAAGTCGGCCGAACGGTGCCAGGAGCGCGCCCTGATCGCGCAATACCAGATCAGCATCGAGGCGATGTTGAACACGCTGGCCGAGTCGAACCACGCCGTGGCGGTGGAAATCGCCCGGATTCCCGAGCTGATCAAGGGTTTTGGCCACGTCAAAGACCGCAACCTGGTGGCGGCGCAGGCCAAGTGGGCAAAGCTGGAGGCGGAATTTGCCAATCCGCCAGCCCTGCAGCAGGCTGCTTAACTATAAAAAGGGTAGCAAATCCAAGCGGTATGGCCCGCTTACAATCACCGGTTGCGCCCAGCCTGCACCCCTGTCCGAGCAGGGGCGGCTTGGGCATTCCGTTTTTCGATTTACCTGTGTGGAGTTGACCGTGTTTATTTCTTCCGCTTTTGCCCAAACCGCCCCCGCTGCCGCTGCCGGAGGTGACATGCAGTCCTCCCTGATGAGCATGTTGCCGCTGGTGCTGATGTTTGTGGTGCTTTATTTTGTGATGATCCGCCCCCAGATGAAGAAGCAGAAGGAGCACCGCTCGATGGTTGACGCGCTGGCCAAGGGCGACGAGATCGTCTCCGCCGGCGGCATGCTCGGGAAAGTCTCCAAACTGGGCGACTCCTACCTCGGCCTTGAAATCGCCAATGGCGTGGAAGTGCAGATCCAGCGCAGCGCAGTGGTGCAGGTATTGCCCAAGGGAACCATCAAATAGAGACCGGCACAAAGGATCACACCCTGCGCATGAACCCATAACACGCAATGAATCGTTACGCAATCTGGAAGTACGTGGTCATATTGATTGCGTTGTTGGTGGGCAGCCTCTACACGCTGCCAAACTTTTTTGGCGAAAGCCCGGCGGTACAGGTGTCGGCGGCCAAATCCACCGTCAAGATCGACGGCGAGACGCTGGGGCGCGTGCAGGAAGCCCTCAAAGGCGCAGGTGTGGTGCCAGACGTGGTGGCGCTGGAAGGCAGTTCCATCAAGGCCCGCTTCACCTCGCCCGAGGACCAGCTCAAAGCCAAAGATGCCATCCAGAAGGCGCTGGTACCAGAACCTGCGAACGCCGGTTATGTGGTGGCGCTGAATTTGCTGTCGCGCTCGCCCGCCTGGCTTACTTCACTTTCGGCCGTGCCCATGTACCTGGGGCTCGACCTGCGCGGCGGCGTGCACTTCATGCTGCAGGTTGACATGCAGGCGGCCCTGACGAAGAAGACCGAGTCCCTGTCGGGTGATATCCGTACCGTCCTGCGCGAGAAGAATGTGCGCCACAGCGGCATCAGCCGCAACGGCCAGCAAATCGAGATCCGCTTTCGCGACGCCGCCACGCTGGCGGCTGCCAAGGCCGTCATTCAGGACCAATTTGCCGATCTGGACCTGGTGGACGGCGCCGACGGCTCAGACGTCAAGATCACCGCCACCATCAAGCCGGTGTCGGCCAAGACGGTGCAGGACCAGGCCCTCAAGCAGAACATCACCACCTTGCACAACCGCATCAACGAGCTCGGCGTGGCGGAGCCGGTGATCCAGCAGCAGGGGCTGGATCGCATCGTGGTGCAGTTGCCGGGCGTGCAGGACACCGCCAAAGCCAAAGACATTCTCGGGCGCACGGCCACGCTGGAGATACGCATGGTCGACGAGTCTGCCGAAGCACGGGCGGCGGAGTCCGGCACCGGGCCGGTGCCGTTTGGCGCCGAGCGGTTCCTCGAGCGTAGCGGCCAGGCGGTCATCGTCAAAAAGCAGGTGATCCTGACCGGCGACAACCTGACCGACGCCCAGCCGGGCTTTGACAGCCAGACCCAGGAAGCGGCGGTTCACCTGTCGCTGGACGCCAAGGGATCGCGGATCTTCCGGGATGTGACGCGTGAAAGCATTGGCAAACGCATGGCGATTTTGCTGTTTGAAAAAGGCAAAGGCGAGGTGGTTACCGCGCCGGTGATCCGCTCCGAAATCGGCGGCGGCCGGGTGCAGATTTCCGGGCGCATGACCTCGGTGGAGGCGGCCGACACAGCGCTGTTGCTGCGCG
>JANMMR010000151.1:0-6842 GCA_031373455.1 Rhodoferax sp. | reverse complement strand
CAATGCGTTCACACTGGGCATGCGCTCGGTCAACCCGAAGGCGGAGGTGAAAGTGCTGTGGCTCAACGCCTGGTTTGACCCGCCACGTGAGCGCGACGCGGCGATGACACTCTTCAACCAGAACGTCGACGTGATCGCCTTCCATACCGGCTCCAACGCCGTGATGGTCGCTGCCCAGGAGCGCAGCAAGATGGCCGTGGCCTACCACTCCGACATGCGCAAGGTCGCGCCGGAGGCGCAAATAGTTGCCGTCACCCACGAGTGGGGCGCCTATTACACCGGGCGCGCCCGCGCCGTGCTGGACGGCCGCTGGCAAACCGGCAACGTCTGGGGCGGCGTGAAAGAAGGCATGGTGAAGGTTGGCGCCTTTGGCCCCAAGGTGCCCAAGGCCGTGCAAGACGAGGTGCTGGCGCGCCAGCGTGACATCGCCAGCGGCAAGCTGCGGCCGTTTGCCGCACTGCGCGCTGACATCAAGGACAACGAGGGCAAAACCGCGATTGCCGCCGGCCAATCGCTCGACGACGGGCAGATCCTCGGCATGAACTGGCTGGTCGACGGGGTGCAGGGGAAGTTGTCACGGTAAAGCCATCCGATAAGGTAACCTTGGTCGCATGAAAGCGTACCGCGCCGCCCTGTTGCGTTTTGACGCCGCCGCGCCGCCGCATCAGTCGGCGCTGTACGAGGCCGACGGCTTGCTGGTGGTTGGCCCCAACAGCTTTGGTGTGCAAACGGTGCAGGCGGCGGGCGCTTGGGCAGCACTCAAGGGCCAGTTTCCCGCTGTGCCGGTCGAGCATTTGCCCGGCCGCATCATTGCGCCGGGTTTCGTCGACATGCACCTGCATTACCCGCAGACCAACGTCATTGGCTCGCCCGCGCCGGGGCTGCTGCCGTGGCTGGAGAATTACACCTTTCCGGAAGAGGAGCGCTTTTCAAGCCCTGAATACAGTGCGCAAGCAGCTTCTTTTTTTATAGCGGAGATGTTGCGAAACGGCGTGACGAGTGCGCTGGTTTTTGCCACCTCCCACGTCGCCTCGGTGCAGGCGCTGTTTGCGGCGGCACAGGCGCACAGGATGCGGCTGGTCACCGGCCTGTGCCTGATGGACCGCAATGTGCCGCCGGGCCTGCTGCACGGCACCGAGCAAAGCCTGCGCGATACCGAATCGCTCATCCGCCAATGGCACGGCCAGGGCCGCCTGGGTTATGCGATCACGCCGCGTTTTGCGCCCAGTTGCAGCGATGCGCAACTCAAAGGCGCGGGTGAACTGGCGGCCCAATACCCGGATGTGTGGATCCAGTCCCACGTGGCGGAAAACCACGACGAAATCGCCTGGGCGCGCCAGCTGTTTCCCACATCGCGCAGTTATTTGTCCACCTACGACGACTTTGGCCTGATGCGTCAGCGCGCTGTCTACGCCCATTGCCTCCATCTGGATGATGAAGACCGGGCGCTGATGCAATCCACCGGCACGGCGGCAGCGGTGTGCCCCACCAGCAATCTGTTTTTGGGCAGCGGCTTTTTTGACTACGCCGCCGCAGGCCGCGCCGGCTTCAACTACGGGCTGGCCAGCGATGTCGGTGGTGGCACCAGCTTCAGCCCGTTTCACACCATGCTGGCGGCGTATTACGTTGGCCGCGCTGCGGTGGCGGCCGACGGGCAAGGCGGCCACGCAAAAGCCGCGCTAAGCCTGAGCCCGCAGCACCTGTGGTGGCAACACACCACAGGCGCGGCGAAAGCCTTGGGACTGGCGCGCGAAGTCGGCAGCTTGCAAGTCGGCAGCGAAGCCGATTTTGTCGTGCTCAACCCGCAAGCCACACCCTTGCTGGCGCGCCGCTCGGCCCGAGCCAACAACCTGGACGAGCTGCTGTTTGCGATGATTGTGTTGGGAGATGACCGGCTGGTCGAGCGGGTTGAGTTGGCCGGGCTGTGAACGCCCGCCACATCGTGGCGGTTCAAGGCCTTAAAACTTCAAGGCCGCAAAACTTCAAAGCTTCAGGGCAGCGAAGCCGTGTACGTCACCTGCCCGCCGTAATTGCCTGCGGCCAGGGGTGCCGTGTTGCGGTAGCTGAAGTTCCAGGTCGCGCTGCGGTCAACCACGCCGCCCGAGGCGGTGAGGTTGGAGGCGGCGCCTGCTGTGCCGTCGCCAATCACCGGGTGCGGCAATGTGCCACCGGCCACGGGCACAATTTGTGACCAGGGGATCGACTGAATCCCGTTGGTCAAGCCACCCAAAGAACCATTGGCCGTGAAGCTCACATTGGCCTCGTTGCTGACAACCCGGGCCACCACCGGATAACCGCCAGTGCCCGAGGAGGCGCTGGTCGGGTTGCCGCTGCCCACGTCGCCCGCGGGCACGTTGAAGTCAACGCGGTCAACGGTGGGGTTGGCCGCCATGCTGGTGGCCGTGCCGACGCTGACATAAATCACTTTGGGAACGGAGACCCGGAAGTCAAGCCGGGCGCTGGCAGACGCGCCAGCCGCTGCACTGGCGGTGATGCCAGATTCAGCTTGGGCAGTCAAAACAGCGCCCAATCCTGCAAGTACCACCCAATGTCGGGAGAGTTGACGCAGTGTCATGTTTAACCTCTAAAGGTTGCGGTGGAAATCAGGTAACTGAACAGTAACAGATTCCACCGGCTGGTGCGTCGGGTTTGGGGTCAAAACAACCAGTGACCCCCCAAAACCGGAACATTTCCACGTTTATTCTGTGTATCAGTGGGGCTGGCCCCAAGGGAAGCTGCGCCCCAGCGGCGCGCAGCCTGCCGCGCAGCCCCAAAGTCACCAGTTTTTGACCACGTTGAAGGTTTCCCGAGCCGATTCAGACAAGGCGTCGAACGCGCTTTTGGCCGCCACCACGTCGCGCTCGCGTGCCGCCTGTTCGAGGGCGCGGGCCTGCTGGGCGGCGCCTTCGGCCGTGATGCTCAACAGCAGGCCCTTGAGCGCGTGGGATTGCGACGCCATGGTTTTCCAGTCTTGCGTTTTCAGCGCTTCAAAGGCGGCGCCCATGCAGGTGCGCAGATCCTGGCAGAAAGCTTGTGCCATCTCGTGCAGCGCGGCTTCGTTGCCGGCCAGGCGGTTGAGCATCTTGTTGCGGTTGTGCAGGCCGATTTTGGGAATCGGCATCGGGGCGGGCTCGGTGATCGGGCTTTGCTGCGAAAGCGGCGTGGGTGCCGTGTTGCTGCGGCTTGCCACCGATTCGACGCCGGTTACCTTGAAAGCCAGCCGCGTCGCCCGCAGGCCGGCCTGCAGGGCCTCGGGCGTGAGCGGTTTGGAGAGGTAACCGTCCATGCCCGATGAGAGCGCCTGCGCCCGGTCGGCCGCCGAGGCGTGTGCCGAGAGCGCGATGATCGGCACCCGCACCTTCGCCGCCTGCTGCTCCCACTGGCGGATGTGGTGGGTGGCCTGCCAGCCGTTCATCACCGGCATCTGGATGTCCATGAAGATCACGTCAAACGGGCTGTCGTGCACCGCCTTGACGGCCTGCTCGCCGTCTACCGCCACGGCCACCTCAAAACCCAGTTGTTCCAGCAGTTTGGTGGCCAGCAGGCGGTTGACGCTGTGGTCGTCCACCACCAGCGCGCGTTTACCGGGAAACTGCGAGGGAGTCACGCGGCCTGTTGCCTGGGTTTGCAGGTCGGCGCGCGCAGTTTCCTGGCCAAACTGGGTGTCTGGCGTGTCTCCCCGCGCCAGTGCCAGCGGCACGTGCACGGTGAAGCGGCTGCCCTGGCCCGGGATGCTGTCCAGGTCGATGCGGCCGCCCATCATCTGAACCAGCTTCAGGCAAATCGACAGGCCCAGGCCGGTGCCGCCATAACGCCGCGAAGTGGAGCTGTCGGCTTGCACAAAGGCACCAAAGATCGAATGTTGCTTGTCCTCGGCGATGCCGATGCCGGTGTCTTTGACCGACAACAGCAGGCCCAGCTGCCCGGCGAATTCGTCAGAGGGCCGCATCGAGACGTCAATGTGCCCTTTCTGGGTGAATTTGACGGCGTTGCTCACCAGGTTGGTGACGATCTGGCGCAAACGCCCGGGGTCGCCCACACCTTCCTGCGGCAGGGCGTCACTGACGGTGACCATCAGCTCCAGCCCTTTTGCCTCAGCCGAAACGCGCAGGGGTGTCACGACCTCCCACAACCAGCGTTTGAGCGGAAAGCGCACCTGCTCCAGGATCAGCTTGTGCGCCTGCAGGCGCGAATAGTCCAGCACGTCGTTGACCAGCGCCAAAAGAGCGCGCCCCGAGCTGCCCACAAGTTCGACGTATTGGCGCTGTTCGGCGGCCAGAGCGGTTTGTGCCAGCAGGTTGTTCATGCCGATCACGCCATTGAGCGGGGTGCGGATTTCGTGGCTGATGTGCGCCAGGAAATCGTCTTTGGCCGAGTTCGCCGCCACCGCCTGGGCGCGGGCTGCTTCGATCTCGAGCTGCATTTCCCGCCGCCGGGTCACATCACCCATGATGCCCACCAGACAACAAGCGCGGCCCAGCATGTCGCGCCGGGTGACTTCTCCGGTGGTTTCCAGCCAGCAGAGGCCTTCAGGCGTGCGGATGCGGTATTCAACCTGCAGCCGCGAGTCAATCTGCTTGAGCACCCGCACGAGCGCATCGCGGAATGCCGGCATGTCTTCAGCCTGCACTTTGCGCCACAACTCGGCAGGGGGCCAGACCTGGAAGTTGCCCTGCACATGGCCAAAGTCGTTGACCAGCTCGCCAAAACGCAATGAGGTGGAGATGACACCGGCATCCAGATCCCATTCCCACATCATCAGGCCCGCCGCATCCAGCGCGAGTTGCAGCCGGTCTTCGGTTTTGCCGAGTTCCTCTTCAACCATCAGGCGACTGTGCGACTCGGAGCTGGCCTGGTCCCGCAATCGCGCGTTCTCGGCCTCAAGCCGGACGATCTGGCGTTGCAGCGCTGTTTCCGCCGCGTTGCTCATGGCGCCGCATCCAGCAAGGCGCCGTCACGGGTGGTCCAGCCCTGAATCTTGCGGTACAGCGTGGAGGGGTTCACCTGCAGGGCGCGCGCCGCCTTGGCCACGTTGCCGCCAAAGGCGCTCAGGGCAAAGTCGACGGCCTCGCGTTCCACCTGCTCGAGCGGGCGGATCAGCTTGATCCTGGCTGCTGCGCTGGGTACAGCGGTCACTGGCGCACCCGGCGACGGTTGACTGGCGTTGGCTGGCGGTCTCAAGTCCGGAGCGGGGCTGCCTGCGGCCGGTATAGAAGAAACAGGGTTTGAGGCTGAGGCAGAGGCGGGCGCTGCCATCGCCAGATCGGGCTCGGCGAACCACTGGGCACCTTCGGCCGTGCCAAATCGCTGGGAATCCGGCGCCGGTGCGGCGACCGGAGCCGCCAGCGCTGGCGGGGCCACAGCCCGATTTTTGGGTGCCAGGTTGTCCGGCAACATCCCCAGCTCGACGGTTTTGCCGTCGTGCAGGGCGACCACCGCGCGGATCACGTTGATCAGCTCGCGCACATTGCCCGGCCAGTTGTGGGCGGCCAGCGCCCGCAGGGCTTCTGCGCTGAACTCGGTGAACTGGCGGCCGTCTTCACGGGCGTATTGAATCAGCAACTTGCGGGCAATCAGCGCCACGTCATCGCCGCGTTCGCGCAAAGGCGGCAGGTCGATCGGCACCACATACAGGCGGTAAAACAAGTCTTCGCGGAATTCGCCCTGGCGCACCCGCTCGAGCAAATTGCGGTGGGTGGCGCAGACGATGCGCACATCCACGATGCGGGTTTTGTCCTCGCCCAGGCGTTTGACTTCGCCGGTTTGCAGCACCCGCAAGAGTTTGGCCTGCACGGAAAGGTCCAGCTCGGCAATTTCGTCCAGAAACAGGGTTCCCTTGTCGGCTTCGATGAACACGCCCTGGCGGTCGGCCACCGCGCCGGTGAAAGCGCCCTTGGTGTGCCCAAAAAGCTCGCTTTCGATCAATTCCTTGGGGATGGCGGCGCAATTGATCGCCACCAGGTTCTTCAACTTGCGCGGGCTGCGGGCGTGAATCGCATTGGCAGCCAGCTCCTTGCCGGTGCCCGACTCCCCGGTGATACACACCGGCGCGTTGCTTTGCGCCACGGTGTCGATCATCTTGTAGACCGTCTGCATCACGGCGCTTTGGCCGTGGAACTGCTCAAACTGGCGCGGCGCCTCGGTTTGAAAGCTGGCCACTTTTTGCGTCAAGAGCGAAGCATGCAGGGCGTTGCGCAGCGTCACCAGCAGGCGCTCGGCCTCCACCGGCTTTTCTATAAAGTCAAACGCGCCGGCTTCGGAGGCACGCACCGCGTTGTCCAGCGAGTCTTCGGCCGTGATCACCACCACGGAACACGCTGGATGCGCCTTCAATAAAGCCTGCATCACCTCAAAGCCGGTGCCGTCGGGCAAATTCAGGTCGATCAGCGCGGCGTGCCAGGGGCCTTCCGGAATATGGCGCCGGGCCTGGGCCACGGTGCCGGCCGTGGTGACCTGAACACCCAGTTTGGCCGATATGGTTTTGTACTGGATCGCCAAGGCGACCAGGTCTTCCACCACCAAAACCCGCAGGCCGGGGAAGAGCGAGGCAATCGAAGAATCAGTCATGCGGCCAGTTTATCGATCACGCTTGCAAAATGCAATTGATGGCACCCTTGATTTTGAATTTGTTTGCAAAATGCGACGAAATGTTGAGAATTTTCTTAAATCAACACAGTTTTGTAAGTTTTTTCGCGTTTTGAGGGTTCAAAAAGCTGGCACGGCGGTTGCAAAGATAAAGCATCAGCCTCCAGTCCGGCGGCTCCAAACGAAAGTGCAACATCATGAAATTCGCTAAAACCCTCATCGCGCTGGCAGTCGTTGGCGCCTCCGCTTCTTCCTTC
>JANMMR010000149.1:0-2883 GCA_031373455.1 Rhodoferax sp. | reverse complement strand
GCGTGTATGCACGGGCGTTCCTGGAAGGCCGCCTTTCGGAGGAGCAGCTGCTCAATTTCCGCCAGGAAGTGGCGGGGCGCGGCCTCTCCAGTTATCCCCATCCCAAGCTGATGCCCGAGTTCTGGCAGTTCCCCACCGTCTCCATGGGCCTTGGCCCCTTGATGGCCATCTACCAGGCGCGCTTTTTGAAGTACCTGCATGCACGCGGCATTGCCAACACCGAAAACCGCAAGGTCTGGGTTTTTTGCGGCGATGGCGAGATGGACGAGGTCGAATCGCTGGGTGCGATTGGTGTGGCCGCCCGTGAGAAGCTGGACAACCTGATTTTTGTCATCAACTGCAACCTGCAGCGGCTGGACGGCCCGGTGCGCGGCAACGGCAAGATCATCCAGGAGCTGGAAGGCGAATTCCGTGGCGCCGGCTGGAATGTCATCAAGCTGATCTGGGGCAGCAACTGGGACCCGCTACTGGCGCGCGACAAGGACGGTGCGCTGCGCAAGATCATGATGGACACGCTGGACGGCGACTACCAGGCATTCAAGGCCAACGACGGCGCCTATGTGCGCGAGCATTTCTTCGGGCGTGATCCCCGCACCGCCGCCATGGTGGCCAAAATGAGCGACGACGACATCTGGAACCTGCGCCGGGGCGGCCACGACCCGCAAAAGGTCTATGCCGCCTACCACAAGGCGGTGAACCACAAGGGCGAGCCGACGGTGTTGCTGATCAAAACCGTGAAGGGTTTTGGCATGGGCAAGAGCGGCGAAGGCAAAAACAACGTCCACCAGACGAAAAAGCTCACCGATGAAGACATCAAGATCTTCCGCGACCGCTTCAACATTCCGGTGCCAGACAGCCAGATTGCCGACATCCCGTTCTACAAACCGGCCGACGATACCCCCGAGATGAAATACCTGCACGAGCGGCGGCAAGCGCTGGGCGGTTATTTGCCGCACCGGCGCACCAAGGCCGACGAGCAGTTCACCGTGCCGGCACTGGAAGTTTTCAAAACCGTGATTGAACCGACCGCAGAAGGCCGCGAAATCTCGACCACCCAGGCCTACGTGCGATTCCTGACAACCCTTTTGCGTGACCAGGCGATTGGCCCGCGCGTGGTGCCGATTCTGGTTGACGAAGCGCGAACTTTCGGCATGGAAGGCCTGTTCCGCCAGATCGGCATTTACAACCCCGATGGCCAGCAGTACACACCGGTCGACAAGGACCAGGTCATGTATTACAAGGAGGACAAAAAAGGCCAGATCCTGCAGGAAGGCATCAACGAAGCCGGCGGCATGAGCAGCTGGATCGCCGCGGCCACGAGCTACAGCACGAACAACCGCATCATGATTCCGTTCTACGTGTATTACTCGATGTTCGGCTTCCAGCGCATTGGCGACCTGGCCTGGGCGGCCGGTGACATGCAGGCACGCGGATTCTTGCTCGGTGGAACTTCAGGGCGCACCACGCTCAATGGCGAAGGGCTGCAGCACGAAGACGGCCACAGCCACATCATGGCCGGTACGATTCCCAATTGCATCTCCTACGACCCGACCTTCGCTCATGAGGTCGGCGTGATCCTGCACCACGGCTTGAAACGCATGGTGGAAAAGCAGGACAACGTGTATTACTACCTCACGCTGCTGAACGAAAACTACCCCATGCCAGGGCTGATTCCCGGCACCGAAGAACAGATCATCAAGGGCATGTACCTGTGCAAGGAAGGGCCAAAGCTGGCGCATTCCGTTCAGCTGCTGGGTTCCGGCACTATCCTGCGCGAATCCATCGCGGCGCAGGAACTGCTAGAAAAAGACTGGGGCATCGGCGCCAACGTTTGGAGTTGCCCCAGCTTCAACGAGTTGACGCGTGACGGCCAGGATTGTGAGCGCTACAACCTGCTGCATCCAACGGCGACGGCACGCGTGTCCTTTGTTGCGCAGCAACTGGCCAGCCACACCGGCCCGGTGGTCGCCTCCACCGACTACATGAAGAACTACGCCGAGCAGATCCGCCCATTCATACCGAAGAACCGCACTTACAAAGTGCTTGGGACCGACGGTTTTGGCCGCAGCGATTTTCGCTCCAAGCTGCGTGAACATTTTGAAATCAACCGCCATTTCATTGTGGTCGCGGCGCTCAAAGCTTTGAGTGAAGACGGCAGCCTGCCGGTGACCAAAGTCCAGGAAGCCATTGTCAAATACGGCATTGCCGTGGACAAGGTCAATCCTTTGTACGCTTGATGTTCGCCTGATTCACACATAAAAAAACGGAGAGACACCCATGGCATTGCTGGAAATACAAGTCCCGGACATTGGCGACTTTGACGAAGTCACGGTCATCGAGCTGATGGTCAAACCGGGTGACACTGTGGCGGCAGACCAGTCCCTGATCACGGTTGAGTCCGACAAGGCCTCGATGGAAATTCCCTCCAGCCACGCCGGCATGGTGAAGGAGCTGAAAGTCAAAATTGGCGACAAGGTCAGCAAAGGCTCTCTGGTGCTGATGCTGGAAGTAGCGGGGGCAGCCAGCGCACCAGCAGCAGCTCCGGCTGAAGCTGCCAAACCGGCCGCTGCCCCTGCGGCCGCCACAGCCGCGCCGGTGGTTGCAGCAGCAGCCGCAACGCAAGCTACGGGACCCATTGAAATCCGCGTGCCCGATATTGGCGACTTCAAAGACGTCTCGGTGATTGAGCTGATGGTCAAGGTGGGTGACGCTGTGAAAGCCGAGCAGTCCCTGATCACGGTCGAGTCTGACAAAGCCGCCATGGAAATTCCTTCCAGCCACGCAGGTGTGCTCAAGGAATTGCGGACCAAGGTGGGTGACAAGGTCAACGCGGGTGACGTGATTGCATTGCTGGAAGGTGTCGTTGGCGCCGTTGTGGCTGGC
>JANMMR010000148.1:0-4821 GCA_031373455.1 Rhodoferax sp. | reverse complement strand
CGAATCTGGTGACTCGATGTCGGCACGGCTTCGAAATGGTGATTGCTATTAAATACATAGCAAACTATTGATATTATTCGTGACTTGAAGGCCGATTTTATTCAAAATTCTTGGAATTCACGTCAATAATTAACACCCATGTTAATTATTGGGCAATCACTTTACGCCAGTCCGCGCAGCAAAAAAGAATTTTCAGCCGCTGCATCCAAATCCGTTCCTGGTGTGTAGTACCTGTAGCAGCAATTAAAAAGCTGCCGAGAGTTGCTAACTGTCCACACCTGAAACCACTTTTGGAGAATGTCCATGTCGATCAAACCCCTTACCCTTTTGTCCATCGTCGCTGCTGCGGCTCTCGTCAGTGCCTGCAGCTCCATGGCCCCGGCGCAGCCGATGTTTTCGCAAGACGGCCTGCCTGACGCCGTGAAAGTGCCGGCTGGCAACAAGGTTGCGCTCGAATCGGTGGGTGTGGGTGAGATCACCTACGAGTGCCGCGACAAAGCCAACACGCCGGGCGCCACCGAGTGGGTGTTCGTCGGCCCCAATGCCGCCCTGAACGACCGCAGCGGCAAACAGATCGGCAAATATTACGGCCCGCCCGCCACCTGGGAGGCGATGGACGGCTCCAAAATAACCGCCACCCAGCTCGCCGTGGCACCTGCCGGCGCAGGCAGCATCCCGCTGCAACTGGTCAAGGCCAACCCGGCCATGGGCTCGGGCGCCATGACCGGCGTAACCCACATCCAGCGGGTTGCCACCAAAGGCGGCGTGGCGCCAGCAACCGTTTGCAGCCCGGTCAACAAGGGTGCCCGCGAAATCGTGAAATACCAGGCCGACTACATCTTCTGGAAAGCAGCCTGAGGGTGGGTTGACGGTGGGTTGACGGCCGGCTCGGCCACTAGAATTGTGCGAACCGAGCCGATTGAACCCCCTGTGGCCACCCCGACCCCCGACACCCCGACTTTCAACTACGAGCGCGCCCTGATGGACTGCGCAGGCGGCAACCGTGGTGCTTTGCAAGACATATACAAGCAGGAAAGCCGCCACCTGCTGGGCGTGGCTTTTCGCATCGTGCGCCAGCGCCAGCAGGCCGAAGACGTGGTGCACGACGCGTTCATGAACATCTGGGCCAAGGCGGGCAGTTTTGACGCGAAGCTGGGCTCCGGGCGCGGCTGGATCTACAGCGTGGTGCGCAACCTGGCGCTCAACGCCGTGCGCGACGGCGCGCGCGAAGTCTCGGTTGACGAAGAAACCGCCGAAGCCCTGGACGCGCAGCAGTCGATGGACGCACACGCGCAAGTCAGCGACGCATTTGACCTGAACCAGAGCCTGGGCAAACTCAACGAGTGCCTCTCGCGGCTGGAGCCGGCCCGGCGCAATTGCATTTTGTACGCGTATGTCGACGGCTGCTCACACGGCGAAATCGCCGAACGCACCCACACGCCGCTGGGCACCGTGAAGGCCTGGATCAAACGCGGCATGGGCAGCCTGCGGGAGTGCATGGCATGAGCACGCCGCAAGACATCGACGAACTGGCCAGTGAATATGTGCTGGGCACACTGTCGGCCGCGCGCCGACGCGAAGTCGACAGCGCCTCTCGACCGATGCCGATTTGCGCCATGCCGTTCACGGCTGGCAGGAGCAGCTCTTGCCGCTGGCGGCGCTGGCCGAACCGGTCGAGCCCTCTGAATTTTTGTGGCGGCGCATCGAAATCAGCCTGGACCAGCAGGCCGCGCCTGCGCTGGCGCCCATACGCCATGTGCGACCTGAAGTGCGCCCCGCGCAACAGGCCTGGTGGAACAATCTGAATTTGTGGCGGAGCCTCGCGGGCGCCGGTTTTGCCACGGCCGCCGTGATGGCCTCGGTGCTGGTAACGCGTCTGGATGGCAGCGCATCTGCCCCGCAATACATGGTGGTGCTGGTGGCGCCACAAGACAAATCGCCTGGCTGGGTGATTCAGGCCAGCAGCCCCAAGCAGCTCAGCCTCACGCCGCTGGGGCAGTTCCAGGTGCCGGCTGAGAAATCTTTGCAGTTCTGGACCAAGGGCGACAACTGGAGCGGCCCGGTGTCGCTGGGCCTGGTCAAGCCCGGCCAGACCCTGCAGATCCCGCTGGACAAACTGCCGCCTTTGCAGCCGAACCAGTTGTTTGAGCTGACGCTCGAGCCCGCAAACGGCTCGCCGCTGAACCGGCCAACCGGGCCGATTCAATTCATCGGGCGTGCTGTCAAGGTGATTTAGCGGCCCTTTCATTTAGCGGGCCTTCCGCCTTTTAATCGACCGAAGCACTCCACCGGTCGTCCCACGCCTTCTCCAGACTTCGGCGGTCGCGTTTGGTGGGGCGGCCTTGCTCCTGGCTGGCGGCAGGCTCGGTGTTCAACCGGCGCTGTTCTTTGGCGATGTCCCGCAAGCGTATGCTTTCCGCTGTTTCCTCGTAGAGCTGCTGCGCGATGGGCGCTGCGCCGCGTTGCAGGCTCAAGCCAAGCACCACAACGGTTCGCATCACCTGGCCCTGGCGCATGGCAACCGTGTCACCGGGTTTGACGTCTCGTGCGGGTTTGGCCTCCTGGTCGTTCACCCGCACGCGGCCTTTGCCGATTTCATCGCCCGCAAGCGAGCGGGTTTTGTAAAACCGCGCAACCCAGAGCCATTTGTCGATCCGCATGGTCACCACGAAGATTTCAACCGGGTTTGATCTGCGCCTTTTCCACAACCTGTTTCCAGCGCGCCTGCTCGCGGGCAATAAAGGCCCCGTATTCGGCCGGCGGGCCGCCACCGGCAACGGCACTTTCGGATTCGTAGCGCGCCACAACCTCGGGTGCTTTAAGCGCCTTGGCACATTCCTGTTGCAGCTTGTTGATGATCTCGGGCGGCGTTCCCGCCCGCGCGGTGATGCCGTACCACTGCACGGTTTCAAAATCCTTGTAGCCGCTTTCGGCCACAGTGGGAACATCGGGCAGGGCGGAGATGCGCTGTGTGGTGCCCACGGCGAGGCAGCGCAGGGCGCCACTTTTGATGTGTGGCAAAAGGGCCGGTGTGCCGGCCGAGAAAAACTGGATCCGCCCGGCCAGCACATCGTTCAAGGCCGGGCCGGTGCCTCGGTAGGGAATGTGCGTGATGAACATGCCGGTTGCCAGCTTGAGCGCCTCGATCGCCAAATGGCCTGCACTCGCGTTGCCGGCCGATGCGTAATTGACCTGGCCGGGGCGCGCCTTGACATAGGCCACAAAAGACTTGAAGTCCTTCGCGGGCACGTCCTTGTGCACCACGAACAGGCTGGGCACGCGCGAGAGCAGGGTGACAGGGACGAAATCCTTGTTCACGTCGTAGCCGCTGTCCGGGTAAATGAGCGGGTTGACGGCCATCAAGCCGATGTGGCTCATGACGATGGTGTAGCCATCGGCCGGCGCGCGCGCGGCCTCCTGCATCGCCGGCACACCGCCACCGCCGCCTTTGTTGTCGATGACAAAGGCCACGCACATCTGTTTGGTCAACTCGGTGGCGACGGAGCGCGCCACGATGCTCGAGGTGCCACCGGGTGCAAACGGCACGATCCAGCGGATCGGTTTGCTGGGCCAGGTGTCTTGCCCCAAACTGGGTAGCGAATGCAGCCCGAGGCTTGCGGCGCCCATCCATTTCAAACAGTTGCGCCGCTGCAGGATGGTGTGAACAGGGTCGGTCATGGTGAATTTCCTCAATCTCTGAAACTTGGGTCAATACGGGTGAGCATACGCAACAAACCGGGCCATTCCATCACGCCGTAAGGTCGGCGGGTTTGTGGCTGGTAATTCATGTAGGTCTCGTGCACCACCGCGTCGCTCACGGGCTGCAGGGGTGTGTTGCAGGCCATCGCCTGCAATTGTGCGCGGCAGGAGAGCTCCAGCCGGTGCATCCAGTTGAAGGCCTCACCCACCGTGCGGCCCACCGTCAACAGCCCGTGGTTGCGCAGGATCAGCGCCTCGCTGCTGCCCAGGTCCCGCACCAGCACGGCTTGCTCCTTCATGTCCAGCACCACGCCCATGTAGTCGTGGTAGCCGATTTTCAGGAAACGCATGGACGTCTGGTTCAAGGGCAGCAGGCCGCAGGCCAGGGAAGACACCGCCAGACCAGCCGGCGTGTGGGTGTGGATCACGCAAGCCACTTCGGGCCTCGCAATGTGCACCGCGCTGTGCAGGATGAAACCCGGCTTGTTCAGGCCATAACCCAGGTCGCCGAAATCGGGCTTGTACAAGACCTTGCCGTCATGGTCGAGCTTGATCAGGCAGGAGGCGGTCATCTCCTCGTACATCATGCCGTAGGGGTTGGTCAAAAAGGCATTTTCTTCGCCAGGTACACGCAAGGTGATGTGGTTGGCCATCATATCCGACATGCCGTAGTGGGCAATGAGCCGGTAACAGGCCGCCAGGTCCACGCGGGCTTGCCACTCGGCTGCGGACACCTGGTTGTGCAGTGAGGGCAGTTGCAATCGGGAGAGTTGGGGCATGGTGGGTTTCCTCCCCCAATTTTGCCTGAGCTAACATCCTTTGATTGACGAAGGAGCACACCATGACTTCCAGGCATTCACGCCGCAAGACCATCGCCCACTCTTTGGCGGTGGCATCTCTGGCGTGCGCCGCCTTGTCAATGTCGCTGGCGGCCTCGGCCCAGATCTTGGTTGTAGGCGCCCCATTTCCCACCAAGCCGGTGCGGATTGTGGTGCCACAAACGCCGGGCGGCGCCTCGGATGCGCTGGCCCGCATCGTCGGGCAAAAGCTGTCTGAAAAATGGGGCCAACCGGTGGTTGTGGAAAACCGCGCTGGCGCAGGCGGCAACATCGGCATGGACGC
>JANMMR010000109.1:0-2593 GCA_031373455.1 Rhodoferax sp. | reverse complement strand
GTAGAGCCACCCTGCGATATTGACCCCACCCGAGCGGCTTCCGTGATCAGTGAGATCGTCTCCCCCCAGAATCACTGGCCCTGCCATCGAAACCGATGCTGCGCCGGTTAACACGCAGCCTGCTAGAAACCGCCCTAACGGTGTAAACATAATTCACTCCTAATTGAAGTTACGACAAAATGTGAGAATACTGAGACAGTTAAGCACGGTTCATGCCAGCCAAATTTTTATGAATAAAATCAAGAGGATACCTTGCGTGCGCGAATCCGAGGTCAACGTTGACTTCGACAAATGTAAAATTTGCCGACAGTTTGAGCGAGATGGTCATTGATTTCATTTTTGCCACGGGCGCGGGAGTAGATGTTTGCCGGCGCCGTGTTGTCCAAGCCGCGTTTCCCCTATCCACACAATGAACGCCAACGACTCCCTCCCCAGCGACGCCCAGAGCATCCTGGCGCTGGCCGCGCGTTCGATGTTCGAGGTGTTCGCCAGTGCCAGCCAGGGCATGTTTCTGGTCGACCGCTCAGGGCGCATCGTCTGGGTCAACGAGGGTTACCAGCGCTTTTTGCCGGCGCTGGGTTTCTCGTCACTTGACCAGTTCCTGGGCCACATCGTCGAAGAGGTGATCCCCAACACGCAGATGCGCCGCGTGCTGGAAACCGGCGAGGCGATTCTGGTGGATTTGCTCACCAACAAGGCGGGCACCTTTGTGGTGAGCCGCATCCCGCTGTTTGACGCGGCCAACGCGGTGATTGGCGCCATCGGCATCGTGTTGTTTGACCACCCCGAGACCACCCTGAAGCCGCTGATCAGCAAATTCGCCCTGCTGCAGCGCGACCTGGACGACACCCGGCGCGAACTGGCGCGGGAGCGCAACAACCCGTTGTTGCCCTCGGCGCCGGGCCAGCGCCGCGCCAAATACACCTTTGCCAGCTTCATTGGCACCAGCCCGGCGGCGCTGGAAATCAAGCGCCAGGCGCGCCGCGCGGCGCAATCGGGCAGCCCGGTGCTGCTGCTGGGCGAAACCGGCACCGGCAAGGAGCTGCTGGCCCACGCCATCCACGCGGCTTCCAGGCGCGCCAGCGGGCCGCTCATCAGCATCAACATTGCGGCGGTGCCCGACACCTTGCTCGAGGCCGAGTTTTTTGGCGTGGCGCCGGGCGCCTTTACCGGGGCGGAGCGCAAGGGGCGCGACGGCAAATTCAAACTCGCCGATGGTGGCACCCTGTTTCTGGACGAGATCGGCGACATGCCGCTGGCGCTGCAGGCCAAACTGCTGCGCGCGCTGCAGGAGGGTGAAATCGAGCCGCTCGGCTCCAACACCGTCATCGCGTTTGATGCCCGCGTGATCGCCGCAACCTCACGTGATCTCGCTGCGCTGGTGCGCGCCGGGCAGTTCCGCGAAGACCTGTTTTACCGCCTGAACGTCTTGCCGCTGCGGGTGCCGCCCCTGCGCGAGCGCCGTGGCGACATTGCCGCGCTGGTGGAGGTGCTGACGGAAGACATGGCGCAGCACGGCGGCGCGAACGGAGCCGGTGCGGCCGGTGGCGCCGGGCAGATCGAAGTGACGCCGCAGGCGCTGGCCCTCCTGGCAGCGCAACATTGGCGCGGCAACATCCGCGAGCTGCGCAATGTGCTGGAGCAGGCCGCCATGCGCAGCGATTCGCAATCCATCGACGCCGCGCAGATTGAGGCCGTGTTGCGCGAGGCCGGCACCGCCATCACCAGAACGCGTTCACAGGACGATCCGGGTGGCGTTGCAGCTGGTGATACGGGTGGTAATACAAGTGGTGAGGCGGAATTTCCGGATGCCGAATGGAACGCCGCAAACGCAACGGGCGCCGAAAGCCGCGCGGCAGAGTCCCGCCTCACACGCCCCCTGAGCCAGCAAATCGCCGAACTCGAGCAGCGCGCGATTGCAGCGGCCCTGAAAGCCACGCAGGGCAACAAACTGGCGACTTCCCGCCTCTTGGGCATCTCACGCGCCACCTTGTACGAACGTCTGGAAAACCCTGATTGAGAACCAGGCAATTGTATGAAAAAAATACAATTGATTTGTATTTAAAACAGACAACAGGGTTGCCCCTCTCGCACCAAAGGCAATTGAATCATAGACTTACCAGAAGCTGTGCCTTGGCACGGTGTGTGCAATGTTCAGTCAGCAGCCCTATTTGGCCTGGGCCCGTCTCCCTTTTCAAGTTCCGCGTTATTTCTTCAGGAGTTTTGCATGTTCAGTCGACAACTTTTCACCATGACAGCCGCCGCCGTGATGGCCGTTGCAGCCGGTTTGCCCGCAGCAGCGCAGGCGCAGGGCAAAGACATCAAAATTGCCCACATTTACAGCAAGACCGGCCCGCTGGAAGCCTACGGCAAACAGACCGCTACCGGCTTCATGATGGGGCTCGACTACGCCACCGGCGGCACCATGATGGTCAATGGCAAAAAACTGGTGGTGATCGAGAAAGACGACCAGGGCAAGCCCGATTTGGGCAAGTCGCTCCTGGCCACCGCGTACTCTGACGACAAGGCCGACCTCGCCGTTGGCCACGAAAAACAAAAAATCAGCTCGTGGCAATTCACTGAAGCGGACGGC
>JANMMR010000107.1:0-13054 GCA_031373455.1 Rhodoferax sp. | reverse complement strand
ACCGTGCGCGGCAAGGCCGAGAAGATGGACATGGAAGGCTCCGGCAAGTGGCTCGGCGCCGATTGTGGTGACGTGAAGCCGATCCGCGTGCCGAAGAAAATGTGAACACGT
The DNA here is from genome assembly GCA_031373455.1 of Rhodoferax sp. Taxonomy (GTDB): domain Bacteria; phylum Pseudomonadota; class Gammaproteobacteria; order Burkholderiales; family Burkholderiaceae_C; genus JANYCG01. Next base: position 12,943 of record JANMMR010000107.1, on the reverse strand, counting down.
TCGAGCCGGGCTTGAAGCCGGTTTAAAATCTAATCATACCCATATTGGGGTTGATCGAGTCCAATTTTGGCCATGTGATGGTTTTTTGGATAAAAATAAGTCATCAAGTCACGTTAAATATAGATCTTATGCTACATAAATTATAGCATAAAGCCGTCGCTCAAATCAGGCCGTTTCCCGCAAAAGTATCAGTCAAACACGTATTTGAGCGTTACCGACAAGGAGCGCGGCGCACCCGGCGCAAAGAAGGTCGATTGCGGCGAGCTGCCATTGCCAAACGGGTCGGCGTTCACGGCGCCAGCGGCGTTGAAGGCGTTGGCGCCCAGTTGCGCGGCGGTGGTGTAACGCTGGTCAAACAGGTTGTTGATCTGCGCGCCCAGTTGCAATTTGGGTTTGGGCCGCCAGTCGGCGCCGAGGTTGAACACGGCGTAAGCGGCGCTGGCGCCCGGCCCTTGGTACACCGCGCCATCCGGCGCGTGTTGTGCGTTTTCGTTGCCGCGCGCCAGGCTGCCGGAGACCGCCACCACGGTCGCGCTCAAGCCCCAGGTTGACGCCGCCGCGTAACGCGCCGACACCTTGAGCAGGTGCTGCGGAATGAGCGGGATGCGGTTGCCCGGCTGGATGGTGATGTTGCCGTCGACCCCCGGGTTGCCCGCCAGCGCCTGGTCATTGCTGCTGTTGCCGGTGCCGTTGACGGTTTCCGTGCTCTGGTAGGTGGCGTCGAGCCAGGTGTAGTGTGCGCCCAGTGTGAAGGCGCCAATGTTGCCGCTGGCGCCGAGCTCCACGCCCTGGCGGCGCGTCTGGCCAAAGTTTTTGAAATAGCCAAAACCGCCGGCGTTGGCGGCGACAAACAGAATGTCGTCGGTGTTTTCCGCGCGGAACACGCCGGCGTTCCATTGCCAGGGGCTGCCCGCAGAAAAACCCGGCAGGCTGCCGCGCACGCCGGCTTCGACCGTGCGTGTGACAACCTGGTTCAGGGGCGGGTCGCCCGCCATCGCGTTGGGCAGGCGGCAGGGTTGCAGCGGGTTGGCGCAGCCCAGCTCAATTGCGGTCGGCGCGCGGCTGCTTTCGCTGTAGCCCAGGTAGGCGTTGAGCGTTTTGGACGGGCTCCAGGTCAGGCCGATGGCCGGGTTCAGGCGGTCAAAACTGTGGTTGGCGGTGAGTGTGGCGGGGTCGTTGGCCGCGCGCAGGTGGTCAAAGTTGCGCACCTCGGTGCGGTTGAAGCGGCCGGCCGCGCTCAGGTGCAGATTCGGCGTGATCGACCAGGTGTTGCTGGCAAACAGGCTCCAGGTGCGTATGTCGCCCGAGAGGTCCACGCGCGTGTCGTAGGGCGCGCCATTGAGGTTGCCGCCGCTTGTGCCGTCGGCAAACGCGCCGGTGCCGCTCACGCTGCGGTCGGCGTTGAGAAAACCCAGCTCGGTGCTTTGGGCATAACGCACTTGGGCGGCGTCATAGGCCGCGCCGATCAAAAACTGGTTGCGCCGGCCCGCCAGTTCACCCTGCCAGCTCAACTGGCCCGAGAGGCCAAAGTTGCGCTGCGTCGTCTCGCTGCGGTTGATCAGGCCGCTGCAGGCTTCGGCCGGCTCGTCGTTCTGCAAGACCTGGGCCAGGCAGTTCCAGAACGGAAACGGGGTGTTGTTGACGTCTGCGCCCGCCAGCGGGAAACCGGTGTAACCCGCCGCCGCCAGCGCCGCCTGGTCGTTGGCGGAGGGCTGGTAGATGTTGGCGGTCAAGGCGTCCTGGTTGATGTCGCCGTTGAGTGTGCGTGTCGTGATTTCGCGCACATACAGGTTGCCGGAGAAGAGCAGGTGGTCGTTCACGGCGTGCGTCGCCGCCAGGTTCAGGAAACTGGCGTGGTTGCCGGTTTCATCCGGGCGGGTGTAGACGCTGGCGTAGTCGCGCCCCATCATCGACTGCTCCTGCAGGCCGTTGCCGGTGAGCTGGTTGTCGGCATGGGCGAGCGTGAGCGAGAGCTCGGTGTCGCCGCCCTGCCAGCCGAGTTTGCCAAACAGCTGGCGCACGCGCGACGGGGAGGCGTCGCGCCAGCCTCCTTCGGCAAACAGGTTTGCGTGCCCGTACCAGCTCAGGCCGCGCGCGTTGAACCCGCCGTGCTCAAACGCCAGTGAGCGCCGTTCATGGCTGCCCAAACCCAGCTCCAGCGACGTGCCCGGATGGCGGCGACCGTCTTTGGTTTGCACCGACAAGGCGCCACCCAGGGTGTTGAGGCCGAACAGCGGGTTGGAACCCGGCATCAAGGTGAGCGAGGCAATTGCGCCTTTGGGGATCAGGTCCCAGGTCACCACGTCGCCAAATGGCTGGTTCATGCGCACGCCATCCATGTACACCGAGACGCCCTGCGGCGTACCCAGGAGCGGCGAGGCGGTGTAGCCACGGTAGTTCACGTCGATCTGATAGGGGTTGCCTTGGATGTCGTTGACGTGCACACTGCCCATGGCGCCGTTGACAAAGTCGCCCAGGTTCAGCGCGCCACTTTGTTCAATCGCCCGGCGCGAGACACTTTGCACGGGTGCGGCGATTTCGTTCAGCGGCTGGCCAATGCCGGGCAGCGGCGAGGTGCCGATGACTTCGACCGGGGCCAGGGTCCGATCGGCCTGCGCGAGCACCGGCAACGGCAGCAGCAGCAGCAGTGACAAGGGTGCGGTCAGCAGTGGTGGCGTTGCGGGGTGAAGGAGCGTCGGCGGCATAAAGCGGAGTGGTTAACAGAATGCCAGCACGGGCTGGGGCATCAGGGCGGGTGGCTGCACGCGCGATCAGGCACGGCAAATCTCCGCAAAGAAATCAGCGGGCAAGTTAACCCAGATTTCCCACAAATGGCTTCGAGAGGCCCTAGGTTTAACCCTGAAAAAGGCGATTTTGCGAGGGCTTTTCTCATTTTGAGACGGCGCAGGCACTATGCTTTGATGTTGACCGGAGTAGAAACCCCCCAGGCCATGTTGAAAAAATTGGAACGTTTCCAGCCGCCTGCCGCGCCCACTTCCATGGGTCGCGCAGTGGGCGCTCCGCTGGTGGAGCCGCTGTGGTTTGAATGGTTGTCGCTGGGCGGGCTGCTGGCTTTCGCGGCCTGGCTCCTGGGGGCGCAAGGCGTCTGGGGCCTGTTGCTGCGCTCAGACCCAACCGGCATCACACTGGTCATCATGGTGTTGTTTGCCTGCGCCACCTTGTGGAGCGGCGCGCGTTCGCGTGAACTGCAAACCCAGCACCGCCTGCTGCGCACTGCGAGCGACCGGCGCACGTTGCCGCCGGGCAGTTGGGCCGCCGACTACTGGCAAGCCCTGGACGCTACCCCCGCCGACACCAACGCCCCGCTGGACCTGCTGCTCGAACAAACCCATGGCCCGCACAACACCGCCTGGTGGGTCAACGGCATCCAGCTGAAACTCGGCCTCCTGGGCAAAGTGATTGGCTTCTCCATCCTGGCCCTGCAAATCGGCAACATGCAGAATTTTGACCCGACACAGTCACAGGAATTGCTCAAAAGCCTGACCACCGGTTTGGGTGTTGCGTTGCTGACGACCATGGTCGGGTTGGTGGGCAATATCCTCCTGGGCCTGCAGCTAACGCGGCTCGACCGGTTTGCCGACCGCATCGTGGCCGACGCCCAGCGTTACGGCATGCACCGCAGTTCGGCCACATCCGCACCTGCAGCCAGGCTACCCTCCACAGGCTCCTGAATGCGCCGCAGCCGCCACAACCGCGAGCCGGAGGTTGACCCGTTTTACGACATGTTGTTCAACATGTTGATCGCGTTTGTCTTCTGCTTCATCATCGCGCTGCTGGCGATGAACCCGAAGACCACCAAGGCCGGCGACATACCGGCCAAGGCGGAGTACATCATCACACTCTCGTGGGCTGATCTGGACCCGAACGACATCGACCTGTGGGTGCAGAACCCGCAAGGCAACACGGTGTTTTACCGCGAACGCGAAGCCGGGCTGATGCACCTGGACCGCGATGACCGGGGTTTGTCGAACGACACCATCCTGGTCAACGGCCGCAAGATCGTGAACCCCTTAAACCAGGAGGTGGTGACCATCCGTGGCATCGCTCCGGGCGAATACGTGATCAACGCGCATTATTTCGAGTCGAAGGAAGTGGACTCCACCAACCCCAAGTCGGGGCAACCCGTGGACGTGAACGTGGCGGTGGTCAAGGTCAACCCGCGCGCCGAGGTGGTGTATTACGGCAAGCACCTCTTGCAGGGGCGCGGCGAAGAGGCCACGCTGGCGCGTTTCACGGTGCTTGCGGACGGCGCCATTACCGACATCAACACCTTGCCCAAAAAACTGGTGGGGAGCAACACCAAGTGAGTGCGCAGCCTTGCGCAGAAAGCATCCGATGAGTCTGTCGATCATTCTGGGCTTCAGCGCCCTGCTGTTTATCACCTTGCTGGCGCTCTTGTGGTCGCGCTGGCCGGCTTGGCTCAAGGGTGTGCTGGTGGTGGGTGTCACCGTGATGTATTTTTACGGCCACGACGCGGTGCATTCGATTTGGGGCATTCCGAGCACCGACGCCCTGCCGCCAAGGTTTGTCATGATGAGCGCCGTGGTGCAGGAGCCCAATGCCAAAACGCCGGGCGTCCTGTACATGTGGGTCAGCCCGCTGGCTGACAACGGCCCCGTGCTCGAACCGCGCGCCTACAAGCTGCCCTATACCCGCAAGCTGCACATGCAGATTGAAGAGGGGCAAAAAAAGGGCAACAGCGGCATCCAGCAGATGGGTGTGGCCGAAGCCAAAGCCGGCGCCGGCAAAGGTCTGGGCTTCCTGCGCCCGGGCAATGACGAGCAGGAGATCAAGATCCGCGACCTGCCTTCGCCGCAACTGCCGGAGAAATGACGTGATGCGTTGCGTGGCGGGGTTCAAAGTGGTTCGGCGTCTGGCGCTTGGCTCGGGCAGCCTGGCGCTGGTGACGGCCATGGTCACAAGCTTGTTGACGGCTTGTGGCTCCGGCAGCTCCGAGCCTTCCTTTTACCCCTTGAACGAAGGCAAAAGCTGGACCTACCGCGTCACAAAAAATCTGGACGAAGCCACCGAGCCTGACGTCGACACGGTGGTCTTCACCATGAAAGGCCCGCAGACCCTCGAGAGCGGGCCGACCCAGCGGCGCCACAGCAGCAACGGGCTTGATTACTTCCTCAGAAGCGACGACCAGGGCATTTACCGGGTTGGTAGCCGCGACACGCTGGAAGTCAACCCCAAGGCGGACAACCCGCCGCGGTTTGTTCTCAAAAAGCCGTTTGTCGTCGGCACCCAATGGCAGGCCACCACGATGCCGTATGTGCTGCAGCGGCGCAACGAGTTTCCGAAGGAAGTGCGCTACACCACCAAGCCGATCATGATGGTTTACGCCATCATGGCTTTGAACGAGAAAGTCGAAACTGCCGCTGGCACCTTCGAAGGCTGCATCAAGGTGGTGGGGGAAGCCAAGATCAGGCTCTATGTAGACGCCCAGTTCAACTGGCGCGAGATTCCGTTGTTCAGCACCGAATGGTATTGCCCTGGCGTTGGCCTGGTGCGGGTGGAACGGGTGGAAACTTCTCCGTCGAAATTCATGCGCGGCGGCAGCCTGACGCTGGAGCTCGCCAGCTATAACTGACGGGCTGGCGGCGACGGGAAACAATTGGTTTCAGCGTGTGGCCCAAAAATACGCGCGCTTTGACTGTCGCAAATTGCGATTAGTTGCATCACCTAGGGCTAACCCCGATTTTGTGGAAACCACTGCGTTTTATGCTCTTCCTCGCACCGGGAGCGTGCTAGCGGAGTTTCCGGTTCACCTTGAGCTGATCACTGAATACCTTCATAGGAGACACACATGCGGAACTTTTTAACACCAGTCGTGCTGGGCCTGGCATTGGGCGCTGCGTCCTCTGCCGGCGCGCAAGGCTGGGGAGTTTATGGCGGCGATGCGGGCAACACCCGTTACAGCGAAGCCAAGCAAGTCAACACCGGCAACGTCAGCAAACTCAAGGTGCAGTGGGCCCTTGGCCTGGGCACCAACCGGTCGCAGGAGTCCACCCCGATTCTGGTCGGCGACACGCTCTACGTCACCTCCTCCTTCGGCCCCAAAAACACGTTTGCGGTGAACGCCAAGACCGGCGAAGTGAAGTGGACCTACCAGCCCGACGTGCCCAAGGGTGTCGAGCAATACGCCTGCTGCGACGTGAACAACCGCGGTGTTGCACATCAAGACGGCAAGATTTTCCTCGGCCGCCTGGACGCCCACGTCGTCGCGCTGGACGCGAAAACCGGCAAAGAACTCTGGAAAACACAGGTCATCGACCACACCGGCGGCTCGGTCATCACCTCACCTCCCACACTCGTCAAGAACCTGGTGATCACCGGTTTCGGCGGCGGTGAATACGGCGTGCGCGGAGCCCTCGTGGCGTTGGATCAAGCCACCGGCAAGGAAGTCTGGCGCACCCACACGGTGCCCATGGGCACCGAGCCTGGCGCCGACACCTGGAAGGGTGACTCCGGCAAAAACGGCGGCGCGGTGGCCTGGCACATTGGCTCCTACGATCCGAAGCTCAACCTGGTCTATTACGGCACCAGCAACCCGGCGCCGTGGTCCGCGTCCGTGCGCGGCAACGACAGCTCGGACGTCGGCAAATTCACCAATTTGTACTCGGCTTCGGTCCTGGCGTTGAACCCCGACACCGGCAAGATCACCTGGCACTACCAGTTCACACCGCATGACGCGTGGGACTATGACGGTGTGAACGAACTGGTGTTTGCCGACCAGAAGGTCGAAGGCAAAACCGTGCCGGTCATCATGCAAGCCAATCGCAACGGCTTTTTCTATGTACTGGACCGCACCAACGGCAAGCTGATTTCCGCGAAACAGTTCATTGAAGGCGTGAACTGGGCCACCGGCATCGACATGAAAACCGGCAGTCCGATTGAAGCCGCCGGCAACGCCAAACGCCCTGGCATGAAACGCAAGGCCTCCGACATTTGCCCCAACCTGATTGGCGGCAAAAACTGGATGCCCATGAGCTACAGCAAACAAACTGGGCTGGTCTACATCCCGACCATGAACCTGTGCATGGACCTCGAAGGCATTCAGGCTGACTACAAACGCGGCGCGTTCTATCTGGGCGTCAATTTTGATCTTGGCAAAGTCGGCCCTGGCGGCCACATGGGTGGCGTCAAGGCTTGGGATCCCGTCAAGCAACAACAAGTCTGGTTCAACAAGCAGGACTTGCCATTCAACGGGGGCATGATGACCACTGCGGGCGGCTTGCTGTTCCATGGCGACATCAGAGGCTGGTTCAGGGCATCTGATGCCAAGACGGGCAAAGAGCTTTGGAAGTTCAACACCGGCTCCGGCATCACCGCTGCACCCATGACCTACACCCTGGACGGCAAGCAGTATGTAGCCGTGGTGTCGGGCCGCACCCAGTCGATCCCCGCGTTCTTCGGCGCCTTGGGTGAAAAGATGGTGGCGGCCAGTCCTGAAGGCGGCACGATGTACGTGTTTGCCCTGAACTGAACAGCGTGACGTAACAGGTGTTTGCTGAAGTCAACGCCGGCCCTTGCGCTGGCGTTGATTTCAAGTGACATCCCAAAACCCGTGTCACGTTGTTTCACGGGTTTTTGTTTTTTGGACGAACGATAAATCGAGAGAGTTGATATGAAGATTGCCGGACTTTTACCTGTGATGTTGGCGCTGGCTCTGGGCGCGCCGGCTGGCGCGTTCTCGGCGGAGCCCCTTCGCGTCTGCGCGGACCCGGACAATCTGCCATTCAGCAAATCGGAAGGCCCGGAGCGGGGCCTGTACGTTGATCTGGCCGAATTGGTCGCCAAAAAACTCAACGCAACACCGGTTCAGTACACCTGGTACCTGACCTACTTCCAGCGCCGGGCGCTGCGCAACACCGCCGGTGATTGCGACGCCGTGTTTGCATTGCCGGCCAGTGACGACTACCGCGCGCGCGGCCTGCAAAAAACCGCCGCGTTTCTCGATCTGGGTTATGCACTGGTGAGCGCGCCCGGATTCCAGTTTGCCGGCCTTGATGACCTCAGGGGCAAACGCCTGGGTGTGCAGTTCCAGACCAATCCCCACATCCTGCTGTCGCAGCGCAACGACTTGCCGTTCACCACCTACAAGACTTCCGACGAGGTGTTTGCCGCATTGGCAAAGGGCGAGATTGAAGCGGGTTTCCTGTGGGGGCCCGCCGCCGGTTATGACAACCAGCGGCTGCATGGCGGCAAATACAAGGTCACGGCATTGACCGGCCCGGACCTGACAGGCCAGGTGGCCGTGGCGGTGCGCCGCGAAAAAGTCGAGCTGATCAAGGAGATCGACGGCGCCCTGGTGGCACTGAAGCCTGAAATTGCGGCGCTGGCTGCAAAGTACAACTTCCCATCGGGAAAACCGGTGAGCCTGACGCTCATGTCCCAGGCCAATTTGGCTTCAACGCCGGTGTTGGCCCATGCCAAGGGCCGCGTTGACACGGGCGCCGCGGTGGTGCCCGCGCAATGGATGGTTCAAACCCAGGCCAAAGCCGTGGACGGCGCAAGCCCGGCAAAACCAGCGGCCAAGCCGGCCACCAAACCCGCCGCGAAAGCCGAGAAGGATGCAGCGGGGGGTGTCACCCGCATCGTGCCTGACGCTGCAGCCGGTTTGAGCCCGACTGCGCTTCTGGGCCGGGTGCGCTTCAACGACCAATGTTCACATTGCCACGGTTCCGATGGTGCCAGCCCGGTGCGTGAGAGGGATGTGCGGCGCCTGAAAATGCGCTACGACGCGAAATGGAAAGATACCGCGGTCACTACCATCAAGACCGGGCGCGCTGACGCGGGCATGCCGCCGTGGAAAGACATCCTCAAAGACGTTGAAATCGAGCAACTGCTGGCCTTCATTGAAACCTTGCAGAAATAGGCGGGTTCGCCCGTCACCAGCTGCGGCGCGGCGGGCGCCTGATCAGTTATAAAGCTGCATGCTGACCGTTAAAAACATCAGTAAGCGTTACGGCGAACGCCTGGCGCTCAAAGGCCTCAGCTTCGAATTGGGAGCGGGCCGGTTTTGTGCGCTGCTCGGGCCCAATGGCGCTGGCAAGTCCACGCTGTTTCAACTGCTGACTGGCCTCTTCGTGCCCGATGAGGGCGACATCCTGATCGACGGCATCGCCCTGCGCGAAAAGCCCTCCCATGCGCTGGCCCGTATTGGCGTGGTGTTTCAGCAGCAGGCGCTGGACCTCGACCTGAGCCTGCGCCGCAACCTGAAATTCCATGCCGACCTGCACGGGTTGCCGCGCGCCCTGGCCGCCGAGCGCATCGCGTCAGATTGCGAAGCCATTGGCCTGGCCGCCGACCTGGACCGGCCCTGCCGCGAACTCTCCGGCGGCACCAAACGCAAAGTCGAGCTGGTGCGGGCCTTGCTGCACCGCCCGGGCTTGATATTGATGGACGAAGCGACGGTCGGGCTTGACCCGAAATCACGCAAAGACATTCTGGCCGCCGTGCATGCCGATGTGCGCACCCGCCAAAGCAGTGTGTTGTGGGCAACCCATTGGGTCGAAGAGACGGTGGACGCCGACCGGCTGCTGGTGTTGCACCAAGGCGAACGGGTGGCAGAAGGCAGCCCGGCTGAAGTCACTCAGGCGCTCGGTCAGCCCACGCTCGAGCAGGGATTCATCGCACGGACCAGCGCCGCCGTAGGCAAGCCGCAAAAGCCCTGAAGACTCTGCAATTGAAACGCAGACCGTACCCCAACCAATCCGGAAAATCGGCATGTTGAAAAAAACAATCCTGCTCCTGGCCATTGCGCTGGCCTTGGCCGTGCCCTGTTTCGCATGGGCCCAGGCAACGGCCTTGGTCTCCAGCGAAAAAGACAACACCCTGACCGTTGTGAACCTCAAGGAGCAGAAGGTCGAAGGAACCATTGCGACCTGCAAGCGGCCGCGGCACGTGCAGCTCAGCGCAGACGGCAAACAGGTGCTGGTGGCCTGCGGTGGCGACAACGCAGCCGATGTGATCGATGTGGCAACGCGCAAATCGGTCGGGCGCATTCCGCTCGGCGACAACCCTGAAGCGTTTGACCTGTCGCCCGACGGCAAGATGCTGTACGTCTCCAACGAAGACGAGGGCGAGCTCACCTTCATCGACATTGCCGGGAAAAAGGCGGTCAAGGAAGTCAAGGTCGGCAAGGAGCCTGAAGGTGTGAAAGTCTCACCGGACGGCAAAACGGTTTATGTGACGTCTGAAGTGGCCAGCATGGTGCACGTGATCGACACCGCCTCTGCGAAGGTGGTGAAAAACATTGTGGTGGGCAAACGCCCGCGCCGCATGGCCGTCACGCCCGACGGCGCGGAACTCTGGGTGACCAATGAACTTGGCGCCAGCGTCAGCATCATTTCGACCAAGGACTTGAAGATCATTGGGACCGTGAAATTTGCCATCAAGGGGGCCAAATCTTCCGACATCACACCGGTTGGCATTGTCATCAGCAAAGACGGAAAACGCGCTTTTGTTGGCCTGGGCCGCGCCAACCATGTGGCCTTTGTGGACGTGGCCAAACGCGAAGTGACGCAGCAGGTGCTGGCCGGCAAACGCGCCTGGAATCTGGTGCTGAGCCGCGATGAATCGCAACTGTATGTGGTCAACGGCCTCTCGGACGACATGACCGTGGTTGACGTTGCCACCGCCAAGGCCTCCAAAACGATTCCGGTCGGGCGCGTGCCCTACGGCGCGGTGCTGATTGACTGAGCCGTGCCCCTCAAAGCCATTTTCCGCTGGGCCTTGCCCCTCTTGGCCTGCGCAATGGCACAGGCGGCGGCCATCAAAGCCACGCTGATCGAACAGGCGGACAACCCGCAACTTGACCGCACCAGAACCGAGCGCGCCTACCTGGGCCACCCAGGCGGCAGCGCCGCCGACGGCCTGAACGTGGCGCTCGACGAGGCGCAGTTTGAACTCGAGGCGGAGAAGGCCTCGGTCAAAATGAGCAGCGAAGCCGCAGCCCATCTGGATGCTGCGCGGGCGGCTGCGCAAAAGGCCGAGAAGGCCGGCGCTCACGTGCTGGTTGTCAACGTGCCGCAGGCCTGGGTTGCGCCGCTGGCCGCCGCCGTGAAAGTGCCAGTGTTGAACGTGGGCGCCCGGGCCGATGCCCTGCGTGAAAAAGACTGTGTGGCCAACCTCTACCACCTCGCGGCGAGTGAACGCATGCGCGCCGACGCATTGGCGCAGGCACTGGTTTCTCGGCGCTGGTCAAACGTGTTGGTGTTGCAGGGTCCTTCACCCGACGACGCGGCGCGCGGCGCAGTGGCACAGGCGGCGATGAAACGGTACGGTCTGAAAGCCGTGGCGGTCAAGGCATTCAAGTTATCCACCGACCCGCGCGAACGCGCCTTGTCCAACCTCACCCTGCTCACTGCCAACCTGGCCTACGACGTGGTCTGGGTCGTCGACAGCGATGGCGAGTTTGCCCGCAGCCTGGCCTACAGCACGGCGCTGCCGCGCCCCGTGGTGGGCGACGGTGGCCTCGTCGCACTGAGCTGGCAAGCGCAGTTTGAACGTTTCGGCGCACCGCAGGTGAGCCGCCGCTTCGCCAAAGCCGCCAAGCGTCCCATGACCGACCCGGATTGGGCGGCCTGGATGGCGGGCAAAGCGCTGGTGGCCGCCGCCTTGGGCACACCCAAACCAGACGCCGCTGCCATCCACAAAGCCCTGCTGGCGGCCAACCTGGACGGCTCCAAGGGTGTCTCGCTGCAGTTCCGCACTTGGGACCGGCAACTGCGCCAGCCAATCCTGCTCAGCGATGGCCAGGGCGTGCAGGGCATGATGCCGCAAGACGGCGTGATGCACCCGCGCAATGTGCTGGACACTCTGGGCGCCGATGAGCCCGAAAAGCTGTGCAAAGCGCCATCGTGAAGTGCCGCCCTGATTGATGACATAACGGCAATGAAATTCCCCCGATGAAACACCTGCTGCAGGCCCTCTCGGCCATCGTCTCGCGCGAACTCATCAAGTTTTCGCGCCAATACGGCCGCTTGGCCTCGGCACTGGTGCGCCCGCTCTTGTGGCTGGCGGTGTTTGCCGCCGGCTTCAGAACTGTGTTTGGTGTCGCCATCGCCGAGCCGTATGAGACCTATATTTCCTATGACGTCTACATCGTGCCGGGCCTCGTGGGCATGGTGCTGCTTTTCAATGGCATGCAGTCGAGCCTGGCGATGGTCTATGACCGCGAGATGGGCCTGATGCGCCTTTTGCTCACCGCGCCTTTGCCGCGCTGGTGGGTGCTGGCGTGCAAGCTGGCGGCCACCACCGTGCTCTCGCTGATGCAGGCGCTGGCCTTTGTGATCGTGGCTTACCTGCTGGGCACCGAGCTGCCGTGGCTGGGGCGCCAGACCTTTCAGATTGTCTTGGCCAGCGCTTCGGCGGCCTTGATGCTGGGTGCGCTGGGCCTCTTGATGAGCGTGCACATCAAGCAGCTCGAAAATTTCGCCGGCACCATGAATTTCGTCATCTTCCCGATGTACTTCATGTCCACCGCGCTCTACCCGTTGTGGAAGCTGGAAGAATCCGGCGCCAACTGGGTTTACCAGATCGCCCACTTCAACCCCTTCACCCATGCCGTGGAGTGGATGCGTTTCGCAATCTATGGCAAAGACGCGGGCGACTCGCCGTGGATCGTATTGGGCACGTTCGCGGCGTGTTTCGCCCTGGCGTGCTGGGGCTACGACCCGCAGCGCGGTTTCGGCCAGCTGGCCAAACGCGGGGGCCCGCCATGACGCTGCGCAGCTTTTCCCTGGGCCAATTCAACAAAGGCCATGTCGCCAAGGGCGATTTCAACCGCCGAACACTTCTGGCCGCGCTGGCGGCGGGTCTGGCTGCGCCCGCCATCCGCGCGCAGGGTTTCCCAAACCGCCCCATCACCCTCATCGTGCCCTGGCCCGCCGGTGGCGCCACCGATGTCACCTTG
>JANMMR010000091.1:0-4975 GCA_031373455.1 Rhodoferax sp. | reverse complement strand
GGTGCCGCCGTCGCCATAGTCTTTCACCGCGTCCCCCACGTGCCAGAAATTTGGCAGAGGGGTGTCTTGCGACAGGTCAAACCCGGCGCAGGAGCGCTGCGCGGGCCAATCGCCACGCATCACGCGAATTGACAGCATTTTGGCGCTGGTGAAGGCGGGGAACTCGTCACGCAGGTCTTGCAGGGCGGCTTCGATTTCAGTCGCGTCGTCGAAATCACCAAGGGCCGGTTTGGGCACCGCATACGCCACATAAAGGTACCAGCCCGCAGGCGCCAGCTCGGGGCAGGTGGCCGTGAGCTCACCCATGTTGCACAAGCGGCGCGTCCGGCCAAAGGTGATGAGCCCGGGAGCGTCAATCAGGCGCTCCTGCGTGGCGAAATTGATGACGATGTTGGCAGACGGCTTGGTAGTGGTTTGCGCCATCTCGACATACGTACGGCCAAAGGCCTCTGCGCCCGGCAGACTGACGGTGGCGCGCGGCCCCAGGTTGCTGATGACGGTGTGCGCCATGATCCGCCGGGTCACACCGCCAAGCTGCACATCGACGCCGGTGGCCTTGCCGTTTTCAGCTTGAAGCCTGGTGACTGCCGCCTCCAAGCAGATCTCGCCGCCCTTGCTGCGGATGCCGCCGGCCAGGTCGTTCCAAATGCCAACCGTACCGCGCGGGCAAAACCCAAAGCGCTTGAAGGCACCCTTCACGGCGAAATAGGTCAGGAAAGCACGGGCCGGCACTTCGTCCAGATTGGCCGCGAATATCGCCGCGCAGAGGTTGCGGAAAATCGCATGCACGGTTTCGTTGGTTGTGTAAGTAGACAACCACTGCGCCGTGGTGAGCTTGGCTTCAGGCAGGTCGCCGGCGCGGGCGTCGGCAAATTTGGTGCCAATTTTGGCGGCTTGTTTGGTGAAACTTCCCAAAAGCAGGCCCCAGCCGCCCTTGGCGACATTGATGACCTTGTTGTCGATGCGAAACACCGTGGCCGGGTTGGGTTCGCGGATGTCCAAGGGCACGCCCAGGAGTTCGAAGGTTTCTTCAAACACACCGCCGCGTTCAATGGCAATGGCACCCACGTTGACGGTGAAGCCTTCGATCTGCTCACTGGACGCCCTGCCGCCCACCCGCTCATCCCGCTCAACCACCAGCACCCTTTTCCCCGCGGCGACCAGCCGTGCAGCAGCGCAAAGGCCGCCCGCGCCTGCGCCCAAAATGACTGCGTCGTAGATCGTTGACGGGGCGGCGGAATTCATGCGGGTTCCTTTAGCGGACATTCAAGCGGGTTTTCAGAAAATTGCCGAGCGACGCAATGGCGGCGCGGGCTTCGGGTAACTCGCTGGCGAATTGCTGGAACACGTGGATCATGCCGGGCCATTCCTCCAGGGTGACCGGCACACCAGCAGCCTGCGCTTTCGCTGCAAATTCAGTGGCGTCACTCAAAACGGTCTCCCGCTCTCCGACCTGTATCAGCAACGGGGGCAATCCCTTCAGCTCGCCGAACAAGGGCGAAGCCAAGGGGTCACGCGGGTCCTTGAAGTTGCCGAGCGGATCTTTGCCCAGGTAATTGCGCGCCATGGCGAGAACCATAGGGCGTTGGTGAATCGGGTCATCTGCAGCACGGGTGGCATAACTTGCGCCCGATGCGCTCAAGTCCGTCCAGGGCGACATCACTGCGGCCGCGGCAGGCAAGGCAAGCCCAGCGTCGCGCAGCGAAAGCAACAGCGACAAGGCCAAGCCACCGCCCGCTGAATCACCCGCAAGCGCAATGTCGGCGCCTTGCAGTCCTTGTTCCAGCAACCAGCCATAAACGCCCGAGGCGTCTTGCAGCGGCGCGGGGTAACGGTGTTCCGGGGCCAGCCGGTAGTCAACGCCGAGCACGCGACAAGCTGAAGCCGCCGAAATATTGACCATCAATTCCCGATGCGACATCAACGAGCCGAGCTGGAAACCGCCCCCGTGGAAATAAACCACCACCTTGTCACTGCGGGCTCCTCGCGCCGAAATCCACTGCGCGGGCACGCCGCCAACAGTAACAGATTCCACGTGGGCATCAGGCATCTCCCGGCCCATCAAATTGTCCCAATCCCGCCGCATCTGAGCCAGAGGTGTGGCACGGCTCCATCCTTGGTAAACCCGGGATATACGTGCAATCACGGTGTCGATCGGCGACTGCTCCACGCCTGCGCTCATTGCCCGCAACCCATTCCACCGGAGACACCCAGAACCTCGCCCGTGATGAACCCCGCTGCGTCCGAGGCAAGAAACGCCACTGCAGCGGCAACTTCATCGGGCGTTCCAAGCCGGCCTGCCAGCGTGGCACTGGTCATCGCCTTCAGCAGCGCCTCGCCGCCCTGCTCGACCGCCGTGCGCAACATGGGCGTATCGATCGGGCCTGGCGCGATTACATTGGCAGTTACGCCCAGGCGGCCGTTTTCCCGGGCGATCGACCGCGTAAACGCGATCACACCGCCTTTCGCTGCCGCATAAACCGAACCGCCCCGTGAACCCATGCGCCCGGCCTCAGAGGCAATATTGATGATGCGGCCAAAGCGAGCAGCCTGCATGGCGGGCAAGGCGGCGAGTGTTGTTGCGAAGACCGATTCGAGGTTGACCGCCAGCAAGCGGCGCCAATCGGCCAAAGTGGTATCGGTGAAGAACGCGTGTTGATCAACGCCCGCATTGTTCACCAGTATTTGAAATGGGCCAGTTGCCTGAATCACGACTGCGACCTCTACAGCGTCAGCCACGTCGAGTTGCACGGCCGTCGCGCCAATTTCCCCGGCCAATGCATTGGCGCGTTCGCCATCGAGGTCTGCGATGACGACTTGTGCGCCGTCAATTGCGAGGCGGCGCGCGATGGCTGCACCAATGCCGCTGGCGCCGCCCGTCACGAAAGCGCGGCGCCCTGCCAGAGGCAATGTTGGGAGCGATGCGGTCGACGGAGCGCTGCCGTTCACGTCATTTCCCGGTAAATTGCGGCGCGCGCTTTTCAATCACCGCGCGCAAACCTTCGAGTGCGTCTGACATGCCGCACAACTGGGCCTGGGTATTGTTCTCCTGCGGCATCGCCGCTTCAACGCTGGAACCCAATCCGCTGTAAAGCAAACGCTTGGTGGCAGCCAGCGCGGCCGGTGCACCCTGTGCCAGTTGGCGCGCCAGCGCAAAACCTTCAATGAGAAGTTGGTCGTCTGCCACCACGCGGTTGATCAGCCCCATCTGCAGCGCCTCTGCAGCGGAAATGACCGGGTTGAGCATGAGAATTTCCATCGCCTTGCGCAGGCCTACGAGATGCGTGAGGGTTACCGAAACACCCGCATCGGGCACCATAGCCACGCGGGTAGCGCCCGCAAGAAACTTCGCCGAGGCAGCCGCAACGACCATGTCGGCAGAGCACACCAGGCCCATGCCACCGCCACCTGCCGCAAACCCCTGCACTGCGGCAACAACTGGCGCGTTCAATCGCATCAGCAGCCCGGCAACAATTTGCAGGTAAGACGTTGCCTGGCGGATGTAATACGGCAATTCAGCACCTTTGCCCAAAAAGGCGTGCACGTCGCCCCCCGCGCAGAAGTTTTTACCTTCGCCGGTGATCAGCACCGCGCGCACGCGGCTGTCGCCGTGCACCGCCATCACCGCCTGTTGCAAACCCTGCAACATGGCCAAATCCAGCCCGTTGGCCGACTCTGGCCGGTTCATGCGGATGTGGGCCACGCCGTCGGCATGCAATTCCAGCAGGGCCGGGCCATCGCTGATCAACGTCAGTGGGGCAGAAGGTATAGGTTCGGTCACGTTCAACTTTCAAATCAGAAAGGACAAGGTAAACAAAGGCTTTTCGTTGTTGACCAGAATGACTTTCTTCAAGGCCATCCGCAAATGCCCGTCGACACGGCGCAATTTATATTCATTGCGCGAGACCCAGATCTGGTCGCCACGGGTGGTGGATTCGAACACCATGGCGTTGGCCGTGGCAACAATCTCGCGGTCCTCACCGTGCAGTATTTCGATGTTGGACACGAGGCGGCGCAGGCGCGACTTTGGCGTCTGGCTTAAACGTTTGCCGGTGTGAAACTGACGCACGCGAAGGCTGATGCGCGATCGGTTGTCGTAAACGATTGACATCTCGTTTTCAGGGTCCGCGCCTTCGCCGTTGGCCGGTATCCAGTAAATGCCGTCGTCGGTCCACAAAGCCTCCCAGGCATCGTATTCGTGGTTGTCCTGAAATCGCGCTTCTTTGTAGATGAATTGCGTCACGTTTTCGAGCAAGGCGCGCTCTTCGTTGGTCATCGCCATCACGCCGCCTCCATCAGCGCGCGGTAGTGCCGCCAGATGCCCCTCGAGGGAGTTTCGTCGGTCACGTCGCCGATCAGGTAGCCGTCAGCGTCGCGCCGTTCGCGGTGCAGCCCGCGCCCGAGGAATACAGAGGCCGGTTTTTGCATTTGCACACCCATCTGGGTGCGTTCATACATCTCGTTGTCATCGGCCAGCAGAAACCCTGCCGGCCCGACCGAGCCCATGGTTTGCTGGCGCAAACGGCGGTTCAGGTCAGGAGCACCCTTGAACTGCAAGGCCGTCACGTGTTGCACGGTTTCGTTCACTGTCAGCGCCTGCAATACAAAAATCTGGATTTCGGCGATGAACAGATTGGGGTAAATCATGATGTGCGGCGTGCCGTCGATCATGATTTTTCGGGCCTTTTCAGCCCCATGGGCCGCGTTCATTTTGGCGGTGTAGTCTGGCAATTTCCCAGCCGTTGTTCCAAACCAGCTCATGGGCGCATCGCGTTTGCGAAACTCCGGACGCAGGTCAATTTCAGTGTGACCACCGCCAAAATCGCGCGCCACTGCGGTCGATTTTCCGCTGTACAAGTCGCCGATACCGCTTTGTGCAACTTCGAATATCGACTCGTGCACAAAGGATGGGTGGTAGCCGTCCGTTTCGTTGTCCACCAGGAATTTCCAGTTGGCCTTGACGCGGTGCTGCAGG
>JANMMR010000067.1:0-2088 GCA_031373455.1 Rhodoferax sp. | reverse complement strand
ACTGTTTAAAATAACAGTATACCTATGCCAGACTGGCACGCCAAGGGTAAATTCGCCTTAAAGCTTTGGTTTCAGGCTTTTTCTTTGGAAGGACATTCAGGATGTTGACTTGCGCAACAACCCGGCCCGATTGCGGGTCGGCTGTCTGCGCCTATTTGATCCGCAGCCCCACCAACTTCGGGTCATCCGGCGGGTACTTCAAACCGAGTGACTTGAGCCGGTCGCGCACCAAGGTGGCGATCATCAAGTTGCGGTGAGTTTTGGAATTGGCGGGCACCACCGTCCACGGCGCGTGCGGGGTGCTGGTGGCGCCCAGCAGGGCGGCATAGGCCTTCTGGTAATCGGCCCACTGTTTGCGCACCTCGACATCGCCCACACTGAACTTCCAGCGTTTGCTGGGGTCGTCCACACGCTCCTGCAGACGCTGGCGCTGCTCCTCAAAACCGATGTGCAGCATGAACTTCATCAGCACCGTGCCGGTCTCAGCCAGCAGACGCTCGAAGTCGTTGATGTGCGCAAACCGCTGGCGCGTCTGCTCCGGTGTGATCCAGCCATTGACCACCGGCACCAGCACGTCTTCGTAGTGGCTGCGGTTGAAAATCATCACCTCACCAGCCGACGGCACGTGCGGGTGGATGCGCCAGAGGTAGTCGTGCGCGCGTTCGGGTTCGGTCGGGGCTTTCCAGCCCAGGGCGTGCACACCAAGCGCCGTGGTGCGGCCAAAGACGCCGCGAATCGTGCCGTCTTTGCCGGAAGTGTCGGTGCCTTGCAACACCACCAGCAACTTGAAGCTCCGGTCGGCGTAAAAAAGGTCTTGCAGGGTGTCGATCTCCAGCGCCAAGGCATCGAGCGCCGCTTTGTCCTTGGCCTTGTCGCCGCTGCTGTAGGGTTTGGCCGAAGGGTCACAACTTTCGAGCTTGAAGGGTTTGCCTTTTGCGGCCATAGCGGGCTGCCACGCGGCCACCCTCGCGTCTTTTTTTTCACTGCTTTTGGCCATCGTTCCGCTCCTGGTTTTGCCCCATCACAAAATCAATAAACCCGCGCTCGACATTGGTTGAAATCAACTTGACGCGGACCTTGTCGCCCACGCCCAGGCCCGCCGTGGTGGTGACCACTTTGCCTTCGGCCGGTGGGGAGAAAATCCGCACCCAGACACCTTTGTCGCTGGCGCCGGTCACCACGCCGTCGAAATACTGGCCGATGCGGGTCTCCAACACCAGCGCCGCCTCACTCTTGCGCATCTGGCGCTCGACTTTTTGCGCCGCGTCTTCCTGGCGCGTGCAGTGTTCGGCCAGCGCGGCCAGTTCGCTGTGGCTGTACGGCACCGGCTGTTTCGCCAGCGCGGCCTTGACCAGGCGTGAGGTGATCAGGTCCGGGTAACGCCGGTTGGGCGCGGTCGAATGGGTGTAATCGCGCACCGCCAGGCCGAAGTGGCCGATGGGCGGGCCGCCCGGGGTTTCAAGCACGTATTCGCCGCGGCCCATCAGCTTGACAATGACCAGGGAGAGGTCCGGAAATCGCAACGGATCGGCTTTGCGGCGCTGCGCCAAAAACAGTTCGAGCGCCTTGGAGTCTGGTTGCTCGGGCAACTCGTGGCCATATTCTCGGGCCACACCGACGATGCGCAACCAGCGCTCGGGCGAACGCACCACGCGCCGCAGCGAGGCCGCGCCCAGCGACGCCAAAAACCGCGCGGTGCAGCCGTTGGTGGCGATCATCACCTCTTCGATCAGCTGCCGTGCGCGGTTTTGCACCTGCTGGCGGATGTCGACAACGTCCTCCCCGTCAAACACGGCGCGCGGCTGGAAGGTCTCAAACTCGAGCGACCCTTCAGTGCGGCGCCGTGCGCGCAGTTGCTGCGCCACCGAGTCCTGGGTGCGCAGTTGCGCCTCCAGGCCGGGCACATCGGCAGCTGCTTGGGGCAGCGGCGCCTTGCCGTCGATCCAGTCGCTCACCGCGTCGTAGGCCAGCTTGGCCTGGTTGTGCACACGGGCGCGGTAGACGGTGGAGCCCGCCAGCGAGGCGTCGGCGTTGAAGACCATTTCAGTCACCACGGCCAGGCGCGTCACATGCGTGTTGAGCGAGGTG
>JANMMR010000615.1:0-1649 GCA_031373455.1 Rhodoferax sp. | reverse complement strand
GGATCCGGCCGAAAAGGCCGAGAAGGAAGCGAAATCGCAGCGCCAGGCCCAGGTGCAATCGATGCTGGACACACCCTGCCGCGCCAAGATCAAGAACCAGAAAATCATGGTGATGATTGGCGAGGAGCGCAATGGCGCGGTGATGGCCAACCAAACGGGTTACAACACCCACATCAACGCGATCAACGACCGCCTGGCCGGGCTCGGGCTGAAAACCTTCACCCAGGCGCAGATCCGCTCGCAGGTGGCACAGGCGGAAATTGACGCGGTGTTCAAAAATGACCCGGACGCCGCCATCAGCGCTTCCCGGCGGCTGGCGGCCCAGTACATCCTGCGCGGGGTCATTTCGACCAGCGCCCGAAGGAATGCCATCGTCAACGTCAACCAGGTCAGCATCGGCATGGCGTTCACGCTGACCGGCTCCAACGGCCGCATGATCTCCAATACGACCGCAAAGAACGAGAGTTACGCCGGGGCGGATGTCGCCGGCATGGCCATGACCCTGATCAACGAAAGCGCGGAAGACGTGGTGGCCCAGCTTTACAGCGACTACTGCCAGAAGTCGGGCGTCAAGTAGGCGCTCTGGACCGTGCCTTGTTTCATCTACCGTTTCCACTTGAAAGGGGAATCACCATGACAAAAATATCCGCTATGCCTTCCCGCTCCCGCTCCCTCACAGGCGCAGCGCTGGGCGCCGTGCTGGTGTTGGCGGCGCTCGCCGGCCCGGTGTGGGCGCAGCCGACTTTCGGCAACCCGTCACCCACAGCGGGCACGTCAACTTCAGACAAAGCCAATGCAGCGGCTGACCAGGCGGCCTACAAGGAAGTGGAATACACCAACAAGAACAAAAGAGGCCCTGCCCTGGTGGTGATTCCCGGCGAAGTGAAGGCCACCAGTGCCTCGTTCATCCAGAAGTTTGGCCCCAACAACATCGCCGATTTTGGCGAGATCGAGCTGGGCAATGCCAACTTCACGGTGCTGGAGCGCGCCAACCTGGGCAACCTGCTGCAGGAGATTTCGCTGGCTTACAACCTGGGCGACCAAAATGCCGCGCGCAAGACCATGCAGATGGGCAAGCTCAAAACCACCAAATGGATCGTCAAATTTGACATTCTCAAGGCCGAGCAGATTGCCGAAAACAAAAAAGGTTTTGATGGCCGCGCCGTGGGCGGCTTGCTGGGCATGTTCGGCGGCTTGGGCGGCGCGGTTAGCGGCCAAGTCGCCAGCTCAGTGCAAACGCAGGACTCCACCGGCGTGTGGCTCATCGGCCTGCGCTACAAGATCATGGACGCCAACACCACCGAGCAGGTGGCGCAGGGCTACAAGGAACTGAAGATGGAAGTGGGCGCCGCATCGACCAGCGTGATGGGCATTTCCGAATCTGCGAAAGGCGGCGTCGGGCTGGACACCATGGTGCAACGCCTGGTGCAAACCGCCGTGTGGGACATCGACTCCAAATACAAATAAGGCGCCGACACCATGGCGGGCATGACCAAACTGGGCAAGTACCTGATCCGGCGCGAGCTGGGCAAAGGCGCGATGGGCATTGTGTACGAGGGTTTTGACCCGGTGATCGAGCGCACCGTGGCCATCAAGACCATTCTGCCCTCACAACTCAGCGGCGGCGAGATGACCGACGTGATGGCGCG
>JANMMR010000565.1:0-5674 GCA_031373455.1 Rhodoferax sp. | reverse complement strand
CGGCATCCAGCACATCAACCACCAGGTCGAGAGTCAGGACGACATCATGCGGTCGTATTACCTGCTCCGGGACAAAGGTGTGAAGATTGTTTTTGGCCCCGGGCGGCACCCCACGTCGGGCGCACGTTTCCTGTATTTTGAAGGCCCTGACGGCCTGATTTACGAGTTTTCAAGCGGTGTGCGCAACATCACCGAAGCCGACGAAGCCGCCGGTTACCGGCCGCGCCAGTTCCCGTTTGAGCCCGACAGTTTCTGCATGTGGGGCAGCAAGCCGGATATTGCGGAGTTCAAGACCTGAGCCTTCACTGCGGTGAAGCGCGGCCTTTTCTGCATAAGTGAATGCTCTATAATTAATAGCAAACTATTCACATTTCACGTGACTTGAATGCCAAAAAACCTTCAAACCCGGTAACGTGAAGCCTTGAGAGCGAAATAATTAACATGGATGTTAATTATTTCGCTGCACTCAAGCTGGCGTGAATTTTCCGCCGGTTTTAGCCGGCCTTGCGGCGACGACTCAGCACGCCACCCAACAGCGCGGCGCCCAGCAGGGCCAAGGTGCCCGGCTCGGGCACGCTGGTTCCGGCCACGGCGAATTGCAGGTCGTCGGCAGTGAAGTTTTCAACGCCGGTAAAAGGTGAATCGAATCGGATGCCCGTGATGGCAACATCCGACACGAATCCGAAAAACCCCTGGAAAATTCCCCCAACCGGGTTGCCCACAAATGCACTGCCAAGCGAGTTGTCTGCGAAAGTGATGGCAAAGATGATCCCGTCGCCCGCGCCCCCAAGCGTGAAATCAAAGTCTGCGCCAACTGCCGTGGAGCCGGGCGCGAAGTTCCAGCGCGGATTGCCAGCGTCGTTGAACTGCGTCGACGCAGTCCCGCTGAAAACGCCACCAATCGAGCCGTTTGCGGTACTCAACCCTGGCGCCAGCGTGGCGTCGGCGAAGTCTTCCGTGCTCAGGGCAGACGCTGCGGCCGTGGACCAGGCCGCGCGACTGGTATAGGTTGTCAATACCGCTGAATACGAACTCACGCTTGCGAAAAATGCTGCGCCGACAACGGCCTGAGCGGCGCGTTGGCCCCAATTTCTTTTGAACATATCACCTCCAAAATCAGACCCAATTGGCCCACGCTCCCATAAGCAGTTTATGTGCCAGCAGAACGTACAAATTGTTGCGATTGGCGAATGTCCAAACGGATCAAACACTTGCCTAAAAATGTGACATTTCGTTGCAAAATTCCGATTTAACGAATGTAAAAATTTTCGACATCTGGCATGTCGAAAGGGCCATGACCAAAGTCATGGGTCGGGTGCAAGTGCCCCGCCCACCACCATTGTTCAAGTGGTTGTGGATTGCCCAAGCGGCTGAGCCGTTGCGCGAACCGCCGCTCTACTCCACCCGCCGCACCGCCACCGGTTTGAAGCCCAGATCCGCCACTTTGCCTTTGCGCGCCCGCAGTGCGCGGGCGTTGTTGAGGCTCCGGATTTCGAGGGTTTCGTCGCGCGGCTTGCCGCCACGGCCAATGCCGTCAATGCGCACACTGCGGGTGTAGGCGGCCGCGCCGGCGAGTGTGTCTTTGGGCTCCAGGTCAATCAGCATCAGGCCACGGCCGCCGTTGGCCAGCGCCTTGAGTTCGCCGATTTCAAAGGTGAGGATGCGCCCGCCCGTGGAGGCGCAGGCGACGTGGCTTGCCGGTTTGATGGGCTGGCTCAGTCCCTGGCCTGCACTGCCATTTCCGTTGCCGCCCTCGGCAAGCGCCGGCGCAGCCACCACGGTGCCCGACACCACCGACGGCGCGCAAACCGTTTCACCCGCCTGGCAGGTGATGAAGGCCTTGCCCGCGCGCGGGCGTGACGTCATGCTCTCGACCTTGGCCAAAAAGCCGTAACCGCCCGAGCTGCTGAGCAGCAACACGGCCTCGGCTGAGGCGGCAAAATAATATTTGATCTGTGTGCCCGGTTCCAGCTCGATCATCGTGGTGATGGGCTGGCCGTCGCCGCGCGCGCCGGGCAAGCCCGAGACCGGCACCGAGTAGACGCGGCCGTTGTTGCCAAAGGCCAGCAGGGTGTCGACGGTGCGGCATTCAAACGTGCCGTAAAGCGCGTCGCCCGCCTTGAAGGCGAAGCTGTCTGGCGCGTGCCCGTGCAAGGAGCGGGCGCGCACCCAGCCTTTTTCACTGACGACCACGGTGACCGGCTCGTCGACCACCTTCACGCCGAGCACGGCTTTTTTCTCGCTCTGGATCAAGGTGCGGCGCGCATCGGCAAAGGTCTTGGCGTCGGCCTCGATCTCGCGCACCATCAGGCGCTTGAGCGCCGCCGGGCTGCCGAGGATCTCTTCGAGTTTCTTCTCGTCGTCGCGCAGTTCCTTGAGTTCCTGCTCAATCTTGATGGCTTCGAGCCGCGCAAGCTGGCGCAGGCGGATTTCAAGAATGTCTTCAGCCTGCCGGTCGCTCAAGGCAAAGCGGGAGATCAAGGCCGGTTTGGGCTCGTCACTCTTGCGGATGATGGCGATAACCTCGTCGATGTTGAGCAGCACGGTCTGCCGCCCTTCGAGGATGTGGATGCGGTCTTGCACCTTGCCCAAACGGTGGCGCGATCGGCGCTCCACCGTGGTTTGCCGGAACGCGATCCACTCGCTGAGCATTTGCCGCAGCGACTTCTGCGTGGGCCGGCCATCGAGCCCGACCATGGTGAGGTTGATCGGTGCCGAGGTCTCCAGGCTGGTGTGCGCCAAGAGTGTGGTGATCAGCTCCTGCTGCTCGATGCGGCTGGTTTTGGGCTCACACACCAGGCGCACGGCCGCGTCTTTGTTGGATTCGTCGCGGATGGCGTCCAGCACCGCGAGGATCGTCGCTTTGGCCTGGTTTTGCTCCAGGCTCAGCGCTTTTTTGCCGGCCTTGACTTTGGGGTTGGTCAGCTCTTCAATTTCTTCGAGCACTTTTTGCGTGCTCACACCCGGTGGCAGCTCGGTGATGATGAGTTGCCACTGGCCGCGCGCCAGCTCTTCGATCTTCCAGCGCGCACGCACCTTGAGCGAGCCGCGCCCGGTGCGGTAGGCGTCGGCGATGTCGAGGGCCGAACTGATGATCTGGCCGCCGCCGGGGTAGTCGGGCCCGGGGATCAGGGTGAGCAGCTCTTCGTCCGGCAAATTGGGTGACTTGATCAAGGCCACGCAGGCGTCGGCCACCTCACGCAGGTTGTGGCTGGGGATTTCCGTGGCCAGGCCGACGGCAATGCCGCTGGCGCCATTGAGCAAATTGAAGGGCAGGCGCGCCGGCAACTGGGCCGGCTCTTCGGTGGATCCGTCGTAGTTGGGGATGAAGTCGACCGTGCCTTCGTCGATCTCGCCCATCAACAGGCTGGTGATTTTGGCCAGCCGGGCCTCGGTGTACCGCATGGCGGCCGCGCCGTCGCCATCGCGCGAGCCAAAGTTGCCTTGGCCATCAACCAGCGGGTAGCGCTGTGAAAAATCTTGCGCCATGCGCACCAGCGCGTCGTAGGCCGACTGGTCACCATGCGGATGGAAACGACCCAGCACATCACCCACCACGCGGGCGCTTTTGACCGGCTTGGCCCCGGCGTTGCCATTGGCTCCGCCGAAGCCCAGCCCCATGCGCTGCATGGCGTAGAGAATGCGCCTCTGCACCGGCTTCTGGCCATCACACACATCGGGCAGGGCGCGGCCCTTGACGACGGAGAGGGCGTATTCGAGGTAGGCGCGCTGCGCGTAAGTGGCCAGGTTGAGGTTGTCGTCGCCGTCAGCGGCGGCTGCGCTGCCTGGAGCAGCGGCGAAAAGATCGGTCATTTCGGAGAAGTATCAGCCCGGAGGAGTGGTGGCTGGAGGTGGCTCGACCAGGCTGCTGCCCGGGACATTGTTGGGAAAACTGCCGGGCGCCTGGCTCGAAGGCTCGCCGCCGGGTGGAAACGGCGCCAGCATGTTGCGCCGGCCGGTGGCACCGCCCAGCATTTCCATGCGCACGCGGGTGGCGAATTTCAGGCGTTCTGCCGTGATGGATTTGGGCGGCTTCAAGCCCATGTACAGCTGCATCACGGTTTTGACGTAGTTTTGCGTCTCTTTGTAATTCGGAATCTTGTTGCCGGCGCGTTGCACCGCGCCTTCACCGGCGTTGTAGGAAGCCAGCGCCAGTTCCAACTGGCCGGGGAACATGGCAATCAGGTCGCGCAAATACCGTGTGCCGGCGCGCACATTGATTTTCGGATCGTTGAGTTTGCGCTCCAGCGACATTTTTTTGTCACCCTCGACGCCGTAACGGCGCGCGGTGTCGGGCATGAGTTGCATGAGGCCAATGGCGCCTTTGGGCGAAACGGCGCCGACGTCAAAACCCGACTCTGCCGCAATCAGGGCCTGCAGCAGCTCGTAATCGACCTTGTAGGTGTTGGAGGCTTCCTTGATGTGGTGTTTGATCGCCTTGTAGTTCGGCGACACCTCAAAAAACGCCAGCAGTTTGGCCGGCACCGTGGGCACAACGACCGGGCGCGCCGTGGGCTCCGGTGTGCCTTGCGGGGTTTTGGTGGTGTCAAAACTCTCGCCACCCTTGTAGAAAAGCTCGTAGCGGTCGTCGACCTTCTGGTCGGAAAAATGCGCCACGCCACGTTCATCGATATAGCCCCACACGTCGGCCCGCGCGGCCTGCTGCGCCAGAGCGAGCAGACCAGCCAACAACAACGAGGATAAACGGCTGAATGTGATCATCAAGTTTCCACTAAACGTCCAGTTCCACCGAGTCACCGTGAATTTCCATCAGTTCACGCCGGGCGGCAGCTTCGCCTTTGCCCATCAGTTTGGCAATCAAATTCCCGGTCTGGATGAAGTCCATCGCGCCCAGCGCCACGGGCAACAGGCGCCGGGTGTCGGGGTTGAGGGTGGTGTCCCACAACTGCTCGGCGTTCATCTCGCCCAAACCCTTGAAACGGCTGATGCTCCAGGCGCCTTCGCGCACGCCTTCTTTGCGCAGTTTATCCAAAATGGCCGTCAATTCACCTTCGTCCAGCGCATAACTCTTGGAAGCCGGTTTTTTTCCACGCGCCGGGGCGTCAACGCGGTAGAGCGGAGGGCGCGCCACGTACACATGGCCGGTTTCGATCAATTTGGGGAAATGGCGGAAGAACAACGTGAGCAGCAGCACCTGGATGTGGGAGCCGTCCACGTCGGCGTCGCTCAATATGCAGACCTTGCCGTAGCGCAGCCCGCTCAGGTCGGGCGAGTCATCGGGGCCATGCGGGTCAACACCAATCGCCACCGAAATATCGTGGATTTCGGTGTTGGCAAAAAGCCGGTCGCGCTCGACCTCCCAGGTGTTGAGCACCTTGCCCCGCAGCGGCAAGATGGCCTGGCTTTCTTTGTCGCGGCCCATTTTGGCGCTGCCGCCGGCGGAGTCGCCCTCAACCAGAAACACCTCGTTGTGCGAAATGTCACGGCTTTCACAATCGGTTAATTTGCCGGGCAACACCGCTACGCCGGAGCTTTTGCGCTTTTCGACCTTCTGGCCGGCTTTTTGGCGGCTTTGCGCGGCGCGGATCGCCAATTCAGCGAGTTTTTTACCGTATTCGACGTGCTGGTTCAGCCACAGCTCCAGCGACGGGCGCACGAAACTTGACACCAGGCGCACCGCGTCGCGCGAGTTGAGCCGCTCCTTGATCTGGCC
>JANMMR010000559.1:0-3548 GCA_031373455.1 Rhodoferax sp. | reverse complement strand
GGGCGCAACGCGTTCCACTTCTTTGACGAAAAAATGAACGCCAACGTCGCCGAACACCTGCACCTGGTGTCGGCCATGCGCTCGGCCCTGGCCAACAACGAATTCCGGTTGCATTACCAGCCACAGTTCGCCTTGGCCGACGAGCGGATCGTCGGGGCCGAGGCCCTGATCCGCTGGACGCACCCCGAGCTCGGCCCGATGGCGCCCGCGCACTTCATTCCGCTGGCCGAGCGCAGCGGCCTGATCTTCGAAATTGGCGCCTGGGTGCTGCAGGAAGCCTGCCGGCAGGCCAAGGCATGGCAACTGGCCGGCTTGAATGATCTGGTGATTGCGGTGAACGTGTCACCGGTGCAACTGCGCCGCGACAACCTGGCCGGCGAAGTCCAGAAAGCCCTTCTGGCCGCAGACCTGGCGCCCCGCTGCATCAGCCTTGAATTGACCGAGTCGATGCTGCTGGCCGATTCGCAGGCGCTGCGCGACACGCTGGACCGCATCCGGGCGCTCGGGTTGCGCATCTCCATCGACGACTTCGGCACGGGTTATTCCAGCCTGAGCTACCTCAAACGGTTTGACGTCGAGCGGCTGAAAATCGACCAATCCTTCGTGCGCCGGATGACCCAGGACACCAACGACGAAGGCATTGTGCGCGCCATCATCCAGATCGCCAGCAGCCTGCATCTCGAAGCCGTGGCAGAAGGTGTGGAAGACCGGCAAACCATGGCACGCCTGGCGCAAATGGGCTGCGGTTACGGGCAAGGTTACCTTTGGTCGCCGGCGCTGCCGCCAGAAGAGTTCTTCCGGTTTGTGAAAGACCGTGCCTGAGCCGTAGGCGCTAGCCCTGCGCCTCTTCTTCACCCGCTGGCCAATCGCGGATATAGGCCTTGAGCATCTTGTTCTCGAAATTCTGGCTGTCCACCACGGCTTTGGCCACATCGTAAAAACTCACCACACCCATCAGCATGCGGTTATCCACCACCGGCATGTAGCGGGCATGGCGCTCCAGCATCATGCGGCGCACTTCGTCCAGCTCGGTTTCCATGGTGCAGGTGAGCGGGCCGTTGTCCATGGCGCGGTAAACCGTGGTGGTGCCCACGCTGCCGCCATTTTTCACAATGCTCTGGATCACTTCGCGAAAAGTGAGCATGCCCACCACACGGCCTTGCGCGATCACCACCAGGGAGCCAATGTCGTTGTCGGCCATGACTTCGATGGCGTCGGACAGGGCGTCTTCGGGTGTGGCGGTGAACAGGGTGCTGCCTTTGACCCGCAGGATGTCGCTGACTTTCATGGTGTTCTCCGATTTCGACTATCAACAGGTTCAGATTCAACCCTGATCTCAATCGCGGGTCAAGCCCTGAATTTATTTTGCACCCACGGATTGGGCACCTTCAGAAATTCAATTCTCGGGATGCAGTGCAAGGCACAAACCACAGCAATACATTAGTATTGCGAGGATTTGAAACGCAGCAATGCGCCCGAAAATTGGAATTATGAAGGTGCCTAAACATGCCTGGTTACGCCGACCCCGGTTTCGACACCCTCGCGCTGCACGCCGGCGCTTCGCCCGACCCCGCGACCGGCGCGCGCGCGGTGCCGATTCACCTCTCCACCTCGTTCGTCTTTGAATCCAGCGAACACGCGCAGTCGCTCTTCAACCTCGAACGCGCAGGCCACGTCTATTCGCGCATCAGCAACCCGACCAACGCCGTGCTGGAGCAGCGGGTGGCGGCGCTCGAAGGCGGCATCGGCGCCATTGCGGTGGCCAGTGGGCAGGCCGCCCTGCATTTGAGCGTAGCGACGATCATGGGCGCGGGCTCCCACATCGTGGCCTCTACCGCCCTTTATGGCGGCTCGCAAAACCTGCTGCACTACACGATGAGGCGTTTCGGCATTGAGACCACATTTGTCAAACCGGGTGACATTGACGGCTGGCACTCGGCGGTTCGCCCGAACACCAGACTCTTCTTCGGTGAAACCGTGGGTAACCCGGGCCTGGATGTGCTGGACATTCCCACGGTATCCGCCATCGCGCACGAAGCCGGTGTGCCGCTTCTGGTCGACTCCACCCTCACTTCACCCTGGCTGATGAAGCCGTTTGAACACGGGGCTGATCTGGTTTACCACTCGGCCACCAAGTTCTTGAGCGGCCACGGCACCGTGATTGGCGGCATTGTGGTGGATGCGGGCAGTTTCGACTGGGCCGCTGCGAATGACAAAACCGGCAAATTCGCCGAGCTGGCCGAGCCTTACGACGGCTTTCACAACATGGTGTTCACGGAGGAGTCCACCGTGGGCGCCTTTCTCCTGCGCGCGCGGCGCGAGGGCCTGCGGGACTTTGGCGCGTGCATGAGCCCGCACACCGCGTGGCTCATTTTGCAGGGCGTGGAAACCTTGCCGCTGCGCATGGCGCATCACATGCGCAACACCGAAAAGGTCGTTGAATTTCTGGCGGGCAACGCGTTTGTGGCGCGCGTTGGCCACCCGATGCTTGAATCACACCCGAGCCACACATTAGCGCAAAATCTTTTGCCGCGCGGTGCTGGCTCGGTCTTCAGTTTTGACCTCAAGGGCAACCGCGAGCAAGGCAAAAAATTCGTCGAAACTCTCAAAATCTTCAGCCATCTGGCCAACGTGGGCGACTGTCGCAGCCTGGTGATACACCCGGCCTCAACCACGCACTTCCGCATGACAGACGAAGCACTGGCCGCCGGTGGCATCACACAAGGCACCATCCGCCTCTCGATTGGCCTGGAAGACGCCGACGATTTGATCGACGACCTGAAGCGTGCCCTGAAGGCCGCTGAAAAAAACAATTGATTCCGTTCAGGCTGAGCCTGTCGAAGCCCTTCGACAGGCTCAGGGCGAACGGTTCAAAGGATGCAATATGAACCTCATTGTCAACGGCCACACCACCTATTGCTACACCGGCGGCAAGGCGCTGGATGCCGCCAAACCCACGGTGGTCTTCGTCCACGGCGGCCTGCATGACCACAGCGTCTGGATTCTGCAGAGCCGCTACTTCGCCAACCACGGCTGGAACGTGCTGGCGCCCGACCTTCCTGGCCATTGCCGCAGCAAAGGGGCGCCACCGGTCTCGGTTGAAGCCGCCGCAGAATTTGTCATCGGGCTGATCCGCGCGGCAGGCATGGGCAGCGTCTGCCTGGTAGGGCACAGCTTTGGCTCATTGATTGCCATGGAAGTCGCCAGCCGCGAACCGGCGCTGGTGAACAAACTGGTGCTGATCGGCACCGCGTTTCCGATGAAGGTGTCAGACGCCTTGCTGGAGGGCTCGGTCAGCGCCCCGGTCAAGGCCATGGAACAGGTCAACGTGATTTCCCGCTCCACACTGGCTGCGCCGCCGTCTTCCCTGGGGCCGGGCACCTGGGTGTATGGCGGCTCGCTGGCGCTGGCCAAGCGGGTTTTCGCCAGCAACCCCAGCGCCAATGTGTTTCACGCCAGCTTCAAGGCCTGCAACGATTACACCGGTGGTGAAACGGCCATGGCCAAGGTGCAGTGCCCGGTGTTGTTCATTCTGGGCAGCGTTGACC
>JANMMR010000552.1:0-8161 GCA_031373455.1 Rhodoferax sp. | reverse complement strand
GAGGCTGCCCACCACCTGCGGCCACGCGGGGTGGTCGCGCATCAACTCGGCGCATTCCGCGCTGGCGCGGGTGTCGTTCCACAAGATCGCGGGCCGCAACACGTCGTGCCGCTCATTGAGCAACACGGCGCCGTGCATCTGACCGGAAAGACCGATCGCCTGCACCGCGGCAAACTCCTTCCCGTGCGCGGCGCGCAGTTTCGCCAGTGCCGACAGTGTGGCGAGCCACCAGTCGGCCGGGTTTTGCTCGCTGTGGCCGGGCTCTGGGCGGGAGATGGCCAGCGCCGCGCCGGCGGTGCCGACCAGGCGGTGGTCGTCGGCCAGCAACAGGGCTTTGACTTCAGAAGTGCCGACGTCGATGCCAATGAACATATCAGGCCAATACCGGTTGTGAAACCATTTGAGGGCGCAGCTCGGGCGCGCTGCGGGGCGCGAAACGCGGGGTCACGTGCAAGGCCGCGTAGGCGAGGGCGCCGCGCGTTTGCATGGGGCGCAAATACTGGTGCAACACCAGCGCGGCAGCGCCCACGGCAGCCGCCAACAGGCCGTAACGGGCAGGCCGCACCACCGGCGCTGACATGCCAGCGCTGGCGGCGTAGGCATTCAAGGTGGCGGTGGCAATGTCAACCAGCGCCGGGTGGTTGACGCAGGATTTGCCGCCCACCACCAGCACCGCCGGGTTGAATGACGTCCAGAGGTTTTGCAGCAAAACGCCCAGCGCCTGGCCGGCCTGGCGCAACTCGCCCTTGTCTTGCAGCTCTCGGGCCAGGGCGCGCGCGCCAATCAGGGTTTCAGCGCAGCCGCGCCGGCCGCAGGAGCACAGTGCGCCGTCAAACTGCAAGATGGTGTGGCCGATTTCACCGGCCAGGCCTTGTGAGCCGGTGTAGAGCCGGTCGTCCAGCACAATGCCGGCGCCAACGCCCACATCGCAGGTGACGAAAATCAAGGCGTCAGACGGCTCGTTGTGGGCGAATTCGTATTCGCTCAGGGCGGCGGCGTCGGCTTCGTTCTGGATGTTCACCGGAACGTTGGGCAAGCCGGCGTGCTGGAAAGCCTGCGTCAGAAGCGGCGCGAAATGCACATTTCGCCAACCCAGGTTGGGTGCAAAGCGCAAGACACCACTGGCTTCCTCAAAGGCGCCCGGCAAGCCCAGCCCCACCCCAGACAGCTGGAAGCCGCGCAGGCCCAGCTCGGCGCTGGCGCGCGCCACCAGCGCAGCGACTTGGGTGCAAACCGCGGCCGGCTCTTGCGTGGCCAGCGCCTGCTCACACGACCACACCACCTCGCCCAAAAGGCTCACGCCAACGGCACGCAGGCAGTCAACCGCGACTTCGACGCCTATCAGGCCACGGGCGTGGGCGCAAATCTGCAAGGGTGTGGAGGGGCGGCCCTGCCCGACCGCGGCGGCGGTGTCGGCCTCGGTCAGCCAGCCTTCGTCGAGCAGCTCGCGCACGGCGGTGCTGACGGTGGATTTCGTCAGCCCGCTTCGAAGCGCCAGTTGCGCGCGCGACAGGCCGGGCTCGGCGCGGATCAGGCGCAGCAACACGCTGCGGTTGATGCGCTTGACGAGGTGCTGGTCGCCGGTGGTCTTCATGGGTTGCCGTTCAGGGCCTGCTCACCTTATTGGTCAGCCTGGGCCTTGCCTTCGGGCTGCTTGCCGCCAATGATCATGCCCAGCACTTCGTCTTCGGTCACGTCGGCGGTGCGGTAAGTGCCGACCAGGCGGCCGTTTTTCATGACTGCAAGGCGGTCCGAGAGCGCAAACACGTCGTGCATGTCGTGGCTGATGAGGAAAATGCCCACGCCGTCGGCCTTGAGCTGGCGCACCAGGTTGCCGACCATTGCGGTTTCTTCGGGGCCGAGGGCGGCCGTGGGCTCGTCCATGATCAGGATGCGGGCGTTGAAATAAATCGCGCGCGAAATTGCCACCACCTGGCGCTGCCCACCCGAGAGGCGCCGCACCGGAATGCGCACATTGGTGAAGTTTTTGTTCAGGCGCTGGAACACCTTGCGCGCTTCGGCGTCCATGCGGTGGTCGTCCAGCGTGCGCCAACGCGTGAGCAACTCGCGGCCCAGGAACAGGTTGGCCACGGAGTCGAGGTTGTCGGCCAGGGCAAGCGTCTGGTAGATCGACTCGATGCCCAGGTTTTGTGCGTCAGACGGCGTGCGCACATGCACCTTCTGGCCGGAAATGATCACATCGCCGCTGTCGATCGGGTAGGCGCCGGCCAGCATTTTCATGAGCGTGGATTTGCCGGCGCCGTTGTGGCCCAGCACCGCCACCACTTCGCCGGGGTAGAGGTTGATGCTGACGTCTTCGACCGCGTGGACTCCGCCGAAAGCCTTGTTGATGTTGCGCAATTCAACCAGGCGTTGGGGGGCGCTCACAACACGTCTCCTGTCCATTTGCGGTAGGCCACGTCAAACACCACGGCGGCGATCAGCACCTGGCCGATGATCACGTAACGCGTGCCGATGGAGATGTCCAGCAGCAACATGCCGCTGTCGATGCACTGCATGATCAAGGCCCCCAGCACCGATCCAAGGATGGTGCCGCTGCCGCCGGCCAGCGCTGTGCCGCCAATCACGGTGGCGGCAATCACGAGCAGCTCCAGGTTGTTGCCGACCGAGTTTGTGCCGGCATTGAGCCGGGAAATCGCCACGACGGCGGCGATGGTTATCAAAACCGATAGCAACAAAAACAGCAACATGGTGACTTTGCGCACCGGAATGCCCACCAGCGCAGCCGCATCCGGGTTGCCGCCCATGGCGAAGATGTAGCGGCCAAAACGTGTGCGGTGCACCAGGAAGGAGACAAACATCGCCACCGCGCCCCAGATCAGCACCGGAATCGGAATGCCTTGGGGCTCGGCCTTGTTCGGAATTTGGTAGGCGTTCATCACCGCCACGAAAGCCAGCACGATCACGATGGGGATCAGCACGATGGCTGCATCCAGCCAGGCCGGGTTGACAGGAACGCCATAGGTCTTTTTGGCCTGCCGTTTGCTGATGGTGGCCGCCACCAGGCCCAGACACATCAAAACCCCCAGCACCCAGCTGGCGGTGGTGCCAATGCCGCCGTTGTAGCCACCGCCGAGTTTCAGGAAAAACGGGTCAGACAGGGGCTGCGTCTTGCCATCGGCAATCAGGTAGGCCGCGCCGCGGAAGGACATCAACCCGCCCAGTGTCACCACAAAGGAGGGCACACCAATGAAGGCGGTGAGCGCGCCTTGGTACATCGACACCGCAATGGCGGCAGCCAAACCCGCCAGGCACGCGGCCGGCCAGGACCAGTCGGCGGTATACATCAGAAAAGCGATCAACACGCCGACAAAACCCATCACCGAGCCGACCGAGAGGTCGATGTGCCTCGCCACGATGATCAGCACCATGATCGTCGCCAGGATGCCCACCACCGCCGTCTGCTGCGCGATGTTGTAGAGGTTTTCCGCCGAGAGGAAAATGCCGTCGGAAAGAATGTTGAAAACCAGGGCGATGACCACCAGCACGGTGGACATCAACACCATGCGCCAGTCCACCTGGGCGCGTTTGATCGACTGCGTCAAACCGTTCATCGGTAGCTCCCGAGAATCAGGCCGGCCAACGAATGGCCCCGGCGCCCGATCAATTGCACCCCTTGCAGGGCCTCAAACGACACCGCGGGCACCAGGCCCGCGGTATTCGACCCACCAACCGTCAGGTCAACGGTTTATTTGCACACCGCGACTTTGGCGCCATCAACGCCCTTGCACAGGGCGTCTTTCTTGATGTAGCCGGCTTTCAAAACCACGTCGAGATTGGCCTTTGTCACAGGAATCGGCTTGAGGAAGATCGACTTCAAGGTCATCTTCTTCGGGCCACCGGCCCAGTCGGCAGCGCCCGTGACAGGCTTGCCGGCACCGAGCTCCACAGCGGCTTTGGCGGCAGCCGTGCCCAGATCAGCCGAGTTCTTCCAGACCGACACGGTTTGGGTGCCCAGAGCCACGCGGTTCAGCGCAGCGTGGTCGCCGTCCTGGCCGGAAACGGGAATGCCCTGCAGGCCCTTGGCGGTCAAAGCTGCGACCACACCACCGGCCATGCCGTCGTTCTGGGCGACCACGGCGTCAACCTTGTTGCCGTTTTTGGTCAGGATCTGCTCCATGTTCTTTTGAGCGCTCTCTGGCTTCCAGCCGGCGGAGAACTCTTCACCGACGATTTTCACGTCACCCTTTTTGATGGCGTCAGCCAGCACTTCGCCCTGGCCTTCGCGCAGGAATGCGGCGTTGTTGTCACCTGGGTCGCCTTTGATGATGGCGTAGTTGCCTTTGGGTTTGACAGCCAGAATGGCGCGGGCGGTCATGCGGCCGACTTCCTTGTTGTCAAAGGTGATGTAGGTCACGCCGGGCGCTTCGAACAGGCGGTCATAGGCGATCACGGGAATCTTCTGCTGGGCGGCCTTGTTCACGGCCGGCAGGATGGCATCTTTGTCTTTGCCCAAAATGATCAGCACTTTGGCGCCTTTGGCGATCAGGCCGTCGATGTCGGCCAGCTGCTTCTCGGAAGAGGCGCCAGCGTCAGACATGATGTATTTGGCGCCGGACTTGGCCAGCTCAGCCTTGATGGCGGCTTCGTCGGTTTTCCAGCGCTCTTCCTGGAAGGCGTCGTAGCTGACGCCGACCACCAGTTGGGCGAACGAGCCGGCCGCCGAGAGGCCCAGGGCCAAGGCAGTGAGTGTGTGCTTCAATTTCATGGGTGTCTCCGAAGGATTGCCTGCGTCAGGCGAGAAGTTTCAATGTTCATCGCTTTGAAACCATGCGTGCCAGGCACCATAGTTCGAGCGATGGACTAATTATCGGAAACCGCCGGTCCGCATCCATCAGGACTTACCCTTGCGAGGCGCGCCTGGTGCGCCTGCGGGTTCAACGGTTGATCTTCAGCGTTTGATGCTGAGCGCCAGCACTTTGGCCGCCACGCAGCGGCCCTGCGCCTGGCCGCCGGTCACCCCAAAGCGGTAGTGAATGCCCGCGTACAGGCGTGACAACGCCGCTTCGTCCGCGGCGGCATTGAAACTACTGAAGTTTCGCGGGCCCCAGCCCCGGTCGTTGTGGGCGTTGTCGGTGAAGGCGGTATTGGCGCCAAAAGCCTGCGACAACACGGCCGCAGCGGCGCTCGACTGCACCGAATGCCCCGACGGGTACTCCGGAAAAGGCGGTGTGTGCATCAGCCCGGGCACCCAGTTGCTGTCGATCACGAGTTGCACATACGTCACCGGGCGCAGCAGATTCAGGGCGTATTTGGTTTGCCAGCCGGCGATGAAGGCGTCGGCCATGGCGATGTTGAGGCGGCCAAACACTTCGGCTGCTTCGGCCAGTGAGCCTTTGCGCGCCTTCAGTACGTCGTTGGCGATCGAGACCCAATGGCCGGCCGGTGTGGGCGTTTTGCCCGGATCATCGGCCCAGTACAAGGCGAACTGGCGTTGCTCCTGCGTGGCCTGCTGGCTCAGGGTGTAAACCTCGTTGGCCTCTTTGTAAAACGCCGAGCCGGGCTCCTCCGAATAGGGCGGTGGCGGTGGCGCCGGGCATTCGGCAGACGTTTTCAGCGCAAATGGCCGCACCTCTCCCCACCAGGGCAACAGCGCGGCTGCAAACGCGGGCGGTGTGGCCGTCCACTTGCCCGCGCCACTGGGTGGCACGTAGTTTTGCTGGTTGCGGCGCAAGGGTCCCCAGGCCTGGTGGCCGCCATCGGTGCGCGCCCAGGTGAAGAGGGCCATGGCCATCAGTTTGCCAAAGGTTTCCGAGCGGCTGGTGATCTCGGTGGTCACCGTGTTGGGGTCAAAATCCTGCCCGTATTTCAGCGGCAGGCTGCGCTCCAGCAAATCGATGCGCGCCTTGTTTTCCGCCGTGGCCGTGGGGTACATCATGCGGGTCATCGTGGCCAGGGCGGCGTTGGCCACGGTGGGCCAATGCAGAGGCTCATCGGGCTGCGCCCAGGGCAGGGAGTTCAATTCATTGAGTTGGCCTGCCAGGCTGGTGTTTTGGGGCATGCCAGGCACGACCGATTCATACAGCGCCAAGCCCAAATAGCCGAATGCGCGGGCTGCCACGGGCGGGCTGAAGCCGGGGGTTTGCTGGGTGAGCAGCAATGCCAGCTGAAACCACTCGGTGGCCACGGCGCTGGAGAAACTGGCGGCAGGGCGTGCCGCTGCTGCTGCAGCTGGCCGGTTCGCCAGATCAATTTGCGCGCTGGCGGGGGCTGAAAACGCGCCAACTGCCAGTGCAGCCAACACAAGTGTCGCCGCCAAGCCTTTTCGCCCGATTCGTTGCATCATGGCGCTTTCCATGGCGCGAGGGTGCGCCCTTTTTCGAAGGTGTAAAAACCATCGGCGCTGGCTGCTTGCCAATCGCTCCAGCCCGCAAACGGCCACAACACGCGCAGCCGCACCTGGGTGGCATTGCCCAATCCAAAATGCATCCAGCCCAGGTTTCCGCTGGCGTGCCCGCCGCCCACTGTCAGCTCCTGCCGCACGATGCGCTGGCTGCCGCTGGCGGCGTCGGCCCCGAGATCGACTTCGACCCAGGCGCCAATGGCGTCGCGGTTGCCGCCAGGCTGCTTGATGCGCAATTGCAGCCAATGGCCCATCGGCACCGGTTTGTCGGCAGTGCCGGCGCCGACGTTGCGCCACAGCTGCGCCTTGTCCCAGCGGTTGACGACCAGCATGTCGAGCAGGCCGTCGCCATTCAGGTCCACCAGCATGCCGCCGCGCCCGCGTTTCACGCTGGCCACGCCGGCGAGGTGGCCGGCCTCGGCAAAACGGCCATCGGTCTGCTGCAGCAGCAGGTTATTCGGGTCCAGCGCCGCAAAATCCGGCATGGTCGAGACATTGCCCTTAACGATGAAGAGGTCCGCCAGACCATCGTGGTTGACGTCGGCAAACTGCGCGTGCCAGGCGGTTGAAGGTTTCAGGTCGCCGCCCGTGTAGGGCCGGTGCGCTGTGACGCCGCGTTTGTAGGCGACATCCGAATAAACCGGCAAGACCGGGCCAGTGCCGGCGGGCGCATCGAGCTTTTGCAGCTTGTTGTCGGCCATGCTGGTGAGCAGTACTTCGGGTTTGCCGTCGCCGTCCAGATCGTGGCTGGCGATGCCCATGCCCCAAATCTGCAGCGGCTTCCAGCCCTGCGCCGCGCCGTACAAGAGCGGCGCCTGGCCGGGTGAAATTTTCCAGAGCTGCTCCTGCCCGTCTTTGTAGTACTCGCGGTCGTTGCTCACGCGCAGGCCGGCTTCGCCGCTGCGGCTCCAGTCGGAGAACAACATCGACAAGGCGCAGTGGCCTGGCAGCAAAGGTGTGGCCGGGGCAAAGGCCTTGCCCGAGGGTGCTGGGCGCATGAGCGAGGCCGGCGTGCAACTGCCCCAGGGAAACTCGGGTTTGGTGCGGTCCACATAGGTGCCCAAGGCCATCGTGGGCCAGTTTTGGCCGCGCTCCCAGGTGGCGGAAAACGCGGTATGCCAGGCGTTGGCCGTGGCCACAGCCCAGGCCTCGTTGGCGCGCTGGAACCTGCAGGCGCCCAGGCCGCGAAACACCTGCACCTCGCCGACGCGCAGCACCACGAGATCGGTGTGGCCGTCGCCGTCAATGTCCAGCGGGTAGGCGCCGATGGCGTTGGTCAGTTCCAGCCCCGAGCGCTCCTCCAGCAGCTTGATCGCGCCGCCACGCGGGCTTTTGTTGCGGTAAAACTTGGCCTTGTTGACACCGGCGGTCACATAAACCTCGGGCAGGCCGTCGCCGTCACAGTCAAAGGTGGCCACGCCGCCGCCGACCATGTATTCGTCTTCCCCCTCAAAACGGCTCTGCAAGCCGGCGCTGTCGGTTTCTTCGACAAAACGGGGGATCGCCGGCATCGGCGCGGCGGCATTGGCAGCCACTGGCGCTGCGGTTGGCGCCGCAGTCTGCGCCGAGATTTGAGCCGTGGCCAGCAAGAGCGTGCAAGCGCCGACTGCAGCCAGCGCAGCCGCAGGCAGGCACCGCGCCCACCGTTGGTGCACCGGGGAAGACCGCTTCGTCACGCTCAAGCGGCTTCCTTGTAGAAGAAGGTTTTCTGCACCGTGCGCGTCGGCAACGCTTGCACCGCCTGCGCGATGGCCGCGATGTGTTCAGGGGTGGTGCCGCAACAGCCGCCCACGATGT
>JANMMR010000150.1:0-2070 GCA_031373455.1 Rhodoferax sp. | reverse complement strand
CGTCCCGGCTGGAAGGTGATGCGCGTGCTGGGAAATATGTTGGGGTTGTCGGGTTTCGAATTCGAGTCCGCTCAGGATGTTGCCGCCCAACTCCTCACGGCAGGCGATTCAGCCGGCGCATTTTTGCCGGGTGGTGTTTTGTCCAATGCAACCGATGTTAAGGCTGACTTGAATCCGGCGATAGAGGAGCCGGCAGCGGTTTCGATTTACCAGCTTGATGGCATTGTCCGGCGCGCCCAATCCCTTCAATTGACTGCAGACGCCGCACTCGCGGGCCGTGCACCAACACAGGCGGGAGTTGCCGCGTGATTGAATTGATGTTTTCAACCGGCCAGGGTTTGGTCAGTGCGCCATGGTGGTCCGGCATGGCCTGGCCCGTGATCTGGAACCTGATCAAGATCATTGCGGTTGTGCTCCCCTTGTTGGGTGCAGTCGCTTACCTGACGTTGTGGGAGCGCAAGCTCATTGGCTGGATCCAGATCCGGATTGGCCCCAACCGGGTGGGTCCATTTGGCTTGTTGCAGCCCATCGCCGATGCCTTGAAGTTGATGGGCAAGGAAATTCTGATTCCGGGCGCTGCCAACAAAGGCCTCTTCCTGCTCGGCCCCATCCTGACCATCATGCCCGCGATGGCTGCCTGGGCGGTGATTCCCTTCGGCCCGGACGTGGCATTGGCCAATATCAATGCCGGTCTGCTGTTCATCATGGCCATCACGTCCATGGAGGTTTATGGGGTGGTGATTGCCGGTTGGTCCTCCAACTCCAAATACGCATTCCTGGGCGCATTGCGCGCGTCGGCGCAGATGGTAAGTTATGAAATTGCCATGGGTTTTTGCCTGGTGGTTGTGTTGATGATCTCCAGCAGCATGAACCTGACGGACATCGTTACCGGCCAGGCGGTCGGGCAGTTCGCAGACAAGGGTCTGAATTTCCTGTCCTGGAACTGGTTGCCCCTGCTGCCAATTTTCATGGTCTACATCATCTCCGGCCTCGCTGAAACCAACCGACACCCCTTTGATGTTGTCGAAGGAGAATCTGAAATCGTGGCAGGTCACATGGTCGAATATTCGGGCATGTCCTACGCCATGTTTTACCTGGCCGAATACGCCAACATGTGGCTGATATCGATTCTGGCGGCCATCATGTTCCTGGGAGGTTGGTTGCCGCCCATTGACAGCGATTTATTCAACTGGATTCCCGGCTGGATTTGGCTTGGTATCAAAACCTGTGCGGTGGTCACTTTGTTCATCTGGATTCGCGCTACCTTGCCGCGCTTTCGTTATGACCAGATCATGCGTCTGGGCTGGAAGATTTTCATCCCCCTGACTTTGGTCTGGCTGGTCGTGATCGGTTTGTGGATGCAAACGCCTTTCACGATCTGGAAGTAACTGGAGCAAACCATGTCAACCAACACTTCAATGGCGTCTCCGGCGTTTTCCATCAAGGACTTCCTCTCGAGCTTCATGCTGGTTGAGTTGTTCAAGGGCTTGGCATTGACCGGAAAATACGCCTTTCGGCGCAAGGTAACGATTCAGTTCCCCGAAGAAAAAACACCGCTCAGCCCGCGTTTTCGGGGCTTGCATGCCCTGCGCCGCTACGAAAACGGTGAAGAACGCTGCATCGCCTGCAAGCTGTGCGAGGCCGTTTGCCCGGCAATGGCGATCACCATCGAATCTGAAGTGCGTGACGACGGCTCGCGCCGCACAACGCGGTATGACATCGACCTGACCAAATGCATTTTTTGCGGATTCTGCGAAGAGAGCTGCCCGGTCGATTCCATTGTCGAGACGCACATCCTGGAGTACCACGGCGAAAAACGTGGCGACCTGTATTTCACCAAAGACCTGCTGTTGGCGGTGGGTGATCGCTACGAATCCGAAATTGCAGCCAGCCGCGCGGCTGATGCCCCCTACCGTTGAACCCAAACGCCGAGCACCTGGCCTGAACAACAATGGATACCAAGACCGGCTTTTTTTACCTGTTTTCGGCAGTACTGCTGTTTGCATCGTTCCGCGTCATCACGGCGCGCAACACGGTGTACGCGGCGCTTTACCTGGTGTTGGCCTTCGC
>JANMMR010000524.1:0-12995 GCA_031373455.1 Rhodoferax sp. | reverse complement strand
GCGGCCGCGCAAGTCATTGGGGTGGAAGTGTCCCGCCGAGCTCTTCCTGCCAGAGGGGGTCTTCAACTTCCAGCAGTATTGGGCTGCGGTCATGCGTGCCTAAAATCCAATTTGTTGCACTTGGGGCTGGAATCCACCTCGGTTTTACCTCTGAAAATGATAATAATTAACACCCATGTTAATTATTGCCTCGAAGGCGCAGGTTGAATAATGGCGCCAAGGAACCCGCCAACATGAGCCCAAAAATCCCTGCCATTCTTTCTGCCCAGATCCGGCCTTTGCTCGAGGGTCGCCTGCCGGACTGGCTCGACGTGCGTTGGTACACCAGCCACGACGACGCGATGGCGCGCTCGCCCGGCGCCCAAATCGGCTGGCTGGATTTTCTCGACAAGGCGGCCATGTCGGCGGCCATCACCCGCGCGGCCGACCTCAAATGGCTCAATTCGGTCTACGCCGGTGTCGACGGGTTTCCGCTGCCCGCCTTGATCCAGCGCGGCACCGTGGTGACCAACGGCGCGGGCATCAACGCGGTGACCATCGCCGAGTACGTGGTGATGGGCATGCTCAACATCGCCAAAGGTTACCGCGAAGTGGTGCTGGCGCAGGCGCGGCACGAGTGGCTGAAGGAGTCGCCCGGCAAAATGGAGCTGCTGGGCAGCCGCGCGCTGGTGATCGGGTTTGGCGCCATTGGCCAAGGTGTGGCCGAGCGCCTGCTGGCGTTTGGCGTCGAGGTCACCGCGGTGCGGCGCACGGCTGCGCGCCATGAACCGGGCGGCCCTTTGGCTAAGGTGGCGGTGCTCGGCCCGCAGCAATGGCAGGCGCGGTTGGGTGAGTTTGACTGGGTCATCCTTGCGGTGCCCGCAACAGCACAGACGGCGCAGATGATCGGTGCGCGGGAACTGGCCGTCATGAAAAACACCGCCACGCTGGTCAACGTGGCACGTGGCTCGGTGGTCGACCAGGAGGCCCTGACGGCGGCCCTGAAAGACCGCCACATCGCCCACGCTTTTCTGGATGTGACCGAGCCCGAGCCCTTGCCGCCCGGGCACGAACTCTGGACGCTGCCCAACGCCCACATCAGCATGCACCTCTCGGGCCGCGCGCAAAGCCGGATGTTCGAGCGCTCGGCGGCGCGTTTTCTGGAGAACCTCGGGCGCTACCACCGGGGCGAGCCGCTGACGCACCAGGTTGATTTGGCGGCCGGGTATTGAAGGGCGCCGCCTGCGGGCGAGCTGGGTGGGGCTTCAGCGCACCATCAGCACCGGCACTTTGCAGTTGGCCAGCACCTGGGTGGCAACCGAGCCCATCACCAGGTTGACAAAGGAGCCGTGGCCGTGTGAGCCCATCATGACCAGATCAAATTTGCCGGATTCGGCAAAGTTGGCGATGGTCTGCCCGACCGGGCCGGGCTTCCACACACTCTTGGCGTTGACGCCGTGGCGCAGCAGGAATTTCACCGCTGGGGAGAGCACCTTTTCCGCCTCTTCGGTGTGGTAATCATTGACCACATTTTTGCCCACCACGCTCATGGCGCGCGCTGGCAAGGCCATACAGGCCGTGAACAAGGTGTAGTCGTGGCTGGTTGAAAACAGGTCGTCGTGGGTGGTCAGGTAGGCCAGCATTTTCTTGGTGAATTTGCTGCCGTCAACGGCGAGTAGTATTTTCATGAGGTCTCCATGGAGGGTGGCTTGAATGGTTTGAATATCGTCTGGCTGCACAAAATCAGTTTGACCCACGTCAACCCAAACGCAGATAAGGTCCGGATGTTTGAGCGTGCGATCACCATTTTTGTGCCAAAACATACTCTAACCGTTCTTGGGCCCCCGATTGCCCTGGCGGTTAAAGTCAAGGCCGACCATTGTTTTTTGGAGTGCCCCGATGAATCCGTGGAGACGAATGAACCTCGCGTTGTTTGGCAACCTGCCGAGCCGCCTGGCCGGCCTCTGTATGCTGGCCTTGGCGCTGCCGAGCCAAGCGCAGACCTGGCCCAGCAGCCCGATCACGCTGGTGATTCCGTTTGCGGCAGGCAGTGGCACCGATTCGGTGGCCCGCACGGTGGCGCAAAAACTCTCTGAACGCCTCAAGCAGCCGGTGCTGGTCGACCCGAAACCCGGTGCCAGCGCCCAGATTGCCGCTGAGTTCGTGGCCAAGGCCAAGCCGGACGGCTACACGCTCTTCATGAGCACCAACACCGCGCATTCCTCCAACCCCAGCCTGTTCAACAAACTGCGTTACGAGCCGATCAAAGACTTCACGCCCATTGCCCGCGTCGGCGAGTTGCCGTTTGCGATAGCGGTCAACACGGCATTGCCGGTCAAAACGGTGAAGGAGCTGATCGACTACGCGCGTGCCAATCCCGGCAAGTTGTCGTATGGCACGCCCAACAGCACTTCGTTGGTGGCGATGGAGACCATCAAACGCATCGCCGGGGTGGACATCGTCGGCATCCCCTACAAAGCCAGCTCGCAGGCGTTGACGGACCTCATCGGCGGGCAAATCCAGATCTACCCGATTGACTTTGGCTCCGGCCTGGCGATGCTCAAAAGCGACAAAATCCGGCCCATTGGCGTCACCACCGCCAACGCGTCCACGCTGTTGCCCGCCGTGCCACCCGTGGGGCAAACTGTGCAGGGTTTCAACATGACGTCCTGGAACGGCATCCTGGCGCCCGCTGGCCTGCCGCGTCCGATCGTGGACAGGATCAACGCCGAACTGCAATCGATCCTCGCCGACAAAGAGGTGCAAGACCGGCTGGCCGGCATTGGTTTTGAAATCTGGCCGACCAAGACCCCGGAAGAGTTTGGCAAATACCTAGTTGACCAGTTGACCAATTGGACCGTGCTGATTCAGCAGGCGGGCATCAAGGCTGAGTA
Source organism: Rhodoferax sp. (assembly GCA_031373455.1). Classification (GTDB taxonomy): domain Bacteria; phylum Pseudomonadota; class Gammaproteobacteria; order Burkholderiales; family Burkholderiaceae_C; genus JANYCG01. The sequence goes on along the minus strand of JANMMR010000524.1, from coordinate 10,122 downwards.
GGCGGGGAAGGCGGCCCAGTCAAATCTCCAGAACCAGGCCCGGCTTGAACGCCGCTTGCTCGTTTTTGCGCACATAACCCATTGGGTTCGCCACCACGCGGCAATTGCCCGCCAGGTAGTCGCTGGGGCAATGCAGGTGACCGTGCAGCCACAGGTCGGCCAGCAGGAACATCTCGTCAAGATTGTTGCAAAACCCCGCTGTGCCCGGCGTATTGCCGTAACGCGGGTCTGCGCTTTTGAGGCTGGGTGCGAAGTGCGTGATGGCAACTGTCTTGCCGTCAAACGCGGTGGCCAGTGCGTCTCGCAGCCAGTTGATGCAAACCAGGCTTTGGTCGCGCATTTGCGCGGCCAGAAAAAGCTCGCCGAAACGGGTTGTGCCCGCCTTTTTCAAATAGAAATTGGCGGCACGAAAGGCTTTTTCGCGGGCCTTGAGCTGCTCTTGCAGCGCCGTGGGGGAGTCACCATTGGCCGGACCAAACGCATCGAAATCGCTCCACAGCGTGGTGCCGACGAAGCGGATGTTTTCTGCGGGTTTGCCCATGATTTGGGACAGCGTCAACACCTCGCGCTCCAGCCAGATCAGGCCCAGCCGCTCGCAGGTTTGGCGCAGGCGCGCATGGGTGGCGTCAAACTCCAGCAGGTCGTATTCGTGGTTGCCCGGGATGTAGAGTACGGGTGTGGGCCAGCCGTGTTTGGGCGAAAAGCGGGTGAGGCCAAAATCGTCGTCTCGAAGCTGCGAGTTGGCCTGGTAAGAGCCGACATCACCGGCCAGCACCAGCAAGTCGGTACCTGGCGCCGGTGTGGGCACGAAATGGGGGTGTACCTCCAGGTGAAGGTCTGAGAGCAGTTGGACTTTCAGAGCCTGACCCCGGCGCCTTTGACCACGGGCGCCAGCGTGCCGACCTGATCCCGCACATACGCGGTAAATGTTGCGGCACTGCCGGGTGAAGTTGTGATTCCCAAGTCCAGCATGCGCTTCTTGACGTCGGCCTGGGCCAGGATTTCATTGCTGGCCGCATTCAGGCGCGCCACCACGGCGGCAGGCATTTTGGCCGGCCCTGAGAGGCCAAAGAAGTTGTCAAGCACGAGCTTGCTGTAGCCGAACTCGACCACACTGGGCACCTCGGGCAGCAGTGGTGTGCGGGCTGCCGAAGTGACCGCCAGCGGTACGATCTGGCCGCTTTTGAAATACGGTACAAATGCCGTGACGACGTCGATGCCGATGGGAATCACGCCGGCGATCAGGTCGGTGGTCATTGGCGCGCCGCCGCGGTAGGGCACGTGTTGCAGGTTCACACCCATGGTTTTTTTCATCAACTCGCCGTAGATGTGCCCTATGGAGGCCGGGCCACCGGAGCCGAAATTGAGCTGACCCGCCTTGCGCGCCTGGGCTTCGAGGTCGGGCAATGTCTTGATCGGGACCAGCGGGTTGGCCATCACCACGCAGGGTGCACTGCCGATCAGGGCAATGTGGGTGAAGCCGTCAACCGGCTCATAAGGTTGTTTTTCCAGTGCGAACGGGCCCAGGGAGATCGGCGTGGAGTTGCTCAACATCAAGGTGTAGCCGTCCGGCGCGGACTGGGTGACCGCGAGGCCGCCTACACTGCCACCTGCGCCTGGGCGGTTTTCCACCACGACGCTTTGCCCCAGCTTGCGGGAAAGTTGCTCGGCCATCACCCGCGCCACAATGTCGCTGGCACCGCCAGCGGCGAAGGTGACGACGATCTTCAGCGGTTTTTCAGGCCAGTCTGCGAATGCCGGAAACGCGATGCTGGTTGCCCCCGCAGCGACGATTTTGAGTGTGGTGCGGCGGTTGGGGCGGTGCGTCATTCAAGGACTCCGGGTTGTTGGTGGCTCATTCTGCCAGCGTCGACAAAAACTGCCGCAGCTCTGGTGTTTGAGGGCGGCCAAAGATGTCGGAGGGTGGCCCCATTTCGTGCACCCTGCCCTGGTGCATGAAGATCACGCGGTCACTCACACGGCGCGCGAAGCTCATCTCGTGCGTCACCATCAGGAGCGTCATTCCGTCCAGCGCCAAACGTTCCACCACCTTCAACACCTCGCCCACCAGCTCCGGATCGAGTGCTGACGTGATCTCGTCGCACAGCAAAATGGCCGGCTCCATGGCCAGCGCACGGGCAATGGCCACGCGCTGTTGTTGCCCGCCGGAGAGCTGGTCTGGCCAGGCGTCGAACTTTTCCGCCAGGCCCACCCGCTCCAGCAAATGGCGCGCCTGCGCTTCACCGCTTGGGCCGCCTTGCAGTTTGACCAGCCTGGGCGCGAGCATGATGTTTTTGCCCACTGTCAAATGCGGGAACAAGTTGAAGCTCTGGAATATCATGCCCACCGTCTGGCGCAGAGCCCGCATCGCTTCGGCGTTGCCATGCACCAGCGCTTTGCCGCTGACACAGAGGCTTCCGGATTCGAAACTTTCCAACCCGTTTATGCAGCGAAGCAAGGTGCTTTTGCCCGAACCGCTTTTGCCGATGATGGCGATAACTTCGCCTGCCCCCACCTGCAAGTCGATGCCCTTGAGGACCTCGATGGCGCCAAAGGACTTGCGCAACTGTTTGATGTCAACAATGGTCTGCATGCGGCGTCTTTCAGGCTTTAACGGTCAGGGTTGGAACCTCAGGCACGAGCGCCGGCCCTGCGCTCCAGGTGTTTGGCGTAAAGGCTGATCGGGAAACACAAGGCGAAATACAGCAGCGCCACGCAGCTGTACACCACGAAGGGTTTGAAGGTGGCGTTGGTGATCATGGTGCCGGCTTTGGTGAGCTCGACGAAGCCGATCACCGAGGCCAGCGCCGTGCCTTTGACCACCTGCACCAGAAATCCGACGGTTGGTGGGATGGCGATTTTGAAGGCCTGCGGCAACACGATGTAGCGCAACTGCTCGCGAAAATTGAGGGCCAGGCTGCTGGCCGCTTCCCACTGGCCCTTCGGGATGGCCGCCACACAGCCGCGCCAGATTTCAGTCAAAAAGGCGCTGGTGTACAGCGTCAATGCAAACGCTGCGGCCGCCCAGGCCGAGGTTTTTACGCCAAACAAGGCAATGCCGAAATAGGCGAGGAAAAGTTGCATCAAGAGCGGTGTGCCCTGAAAAATCTGGACATACACGCCAACCGCTGCTTGCAGGCCGCGCCATGGAGAAAGCCGCGCGACCAACAACAGACCTCCCACCACACCGCCACCGACGAAGGCGATCAAGGACAAGGCGACCGTCCAGCGGGTGGCTTCCAATAGGTTGCGAAAAATATCCCACAGAGAAAATTCAACCATGATTTTTCGCCGGGCCGCCCCAAGAAAAATGCGCCTTCTCGGGGGGCAGCGACGACACGAAGTGCGGGAGCGTGGGGGTCATCTATCTGCCAAAGATGAATTTGGGGCCTAGCCAGTTCAGCAAACGGCGAGTGCCAATGGCCAGCACCAAATAGGTGACAGTGGCAATGATGTAGGCCTCAAACGCGCGAAAGTTGCGGCTCTGGATCAGGTTGGCCGCGTAACTCAGCTCTTCGGTGGAGATCTGCCCGCACACGGCCGACCCGAGCATGACGATGATGACCTGGCTCACCAGTGCGGGCCACACTTTCTTCAGCGCCGGTGGCAATGTGACGTGCAGGAATACCTGGCGGGCGTTGAGCGCCAGGCTCAAGCCGGCTTCAGTTTGGCCCTTGGGTGTAGCGTCAATACCAGCGCGGATGATCTCGGTGGCGTAAGCGCTCAGGTTGATCACCATCGCGATGACCGACGCAACTTCCGGCGAGAGTCGAATCCCTGCGGCTGGCAAGCCAAAGTAGACAAAGAAGAGTTGCACGATGAAAGGCGTGTTGCGGATCAGTTCAACATAGGCGCCCACACCCCATCGCAAGGCCCTGCCGCCATAGGTGCGGGACCAGGCAAACACAATACCGACACCCACGCCCAGCAACGCCGAAATCACGGTCAGCCCGACCGTCCACACAACGCCCTTGACCAGAAGCGGCCATTGGGCCAGAACGGCCAGAAAATCAAGCTGGATCAGCACCGGCTGGCTCGTTCAGGCGTGTGTCAGAAGCGGGCCTTAGTTGGGCAAATCTCCAGCCGGGCGGCCCAGCCATTTGTTGGCCATTTTGTCGATGTCGCCGCTCTTTTTGCCCTCCGCGATGATCTCGTTGACCTTCAAGCGCAGCTTGTCTTCTCCTTTGCCGACACCAATGAAGTTCGGCGAGTCTTTGAGCAGCAACTTGTACTCGGTGGCGAGTTGCGGGTTTTTGGCCATCAGGTTGCCGGCCACGGACGCGCCAGTGGCCACCAGTTGCACCTGGCCAGACACAAAGGACGAGACCGTGGCGTTGTTGTCCTCAAAACGCTTGATGTCTGCGCCGGCCGGGGCAAGTTTGGTCAGTTCCTGGTCTTCAATGGCGCCGCGCGTGACCCCAATACTTTTGCCCGCGAGGTCGGCGAAACTTTTGATGTTCAGGCTTTTGGCAGCAAACACGGCCTGGAAGAACGGTGAATAAGCCGCAGTGAAATCGATCACAGCGAGGCGTTCAGCGTTTTTACCCAAGGTGGAAATCACCAGATCGGCTTTTTTGGTTTGCAGGTAAGGAATGCGGTTGGCGCTGGTGACCGGCGCGAGTTCGATGGCCACGCCCAGCCTGGCCGCGATGTAGTTGGCCATGTCAATGTCCAGACCCTGAGGCTTCAGGTCTGTTCCAACAAAACCGTAGGGTGGGAAATCAGTAGGAATGGCGATGGTGATTTTTTTGGCCTTCAACACATCGTCCAGCGCGTTTTGAGCGCTTGCCGGGGTGGCAAAGGCCAAGGCTGTGCACAGGGCGATGGCAAATTGGGTGAACACACGGCGCGCGTTGAATTTCACAGAAAACTCCTCAAAGTGAAAGTGGGCAAGAGTTGGTGGGGAACATTATGTCGTCTGAAAGACACGGTTTGCCACCGTGCGAAGCGTTTCGCGCAGCCAGCGGTGAGCCGGTTCGGCATCTACCCGGTGGTGCCAGACCGCGTCCACGTGAACCGTGGGAACGGCAAATGGCAAGTCATGCAGCACCAGTTTGTCGGCAATGCCGGTGACGCTGACAAAATGCTTGGGCAGCACGGTCAATACGTTTGAATTGGCCACGACGCGTCCGGCGGTAAAAAACTGGTTCACCGTAAGGACAACGCGGCGCTTGCGTCCCAGCGATGCCAGCGCTTCGTCGATGAAACCGAAAGGCCGACCGGAAAAACTGACCAACAGATGGCGAGCAGCGCAGTAGTCGTCCAGGGTAATCGGCTTTTTGGCCAGCGGATGGCCTTTGCGCATCACACACACATACTGGCCAACGTAGAGGCGTTGGTGTTCAAATGCCACGCCTTTGCCGACCTGCGCCTGAGCCGTCAAGCTCGCTAAAGTTGCCGGAAAAAAGCCCAATGCCAGGTCGGCTTCCCCTTCCTCGAGCAGGCGACGCGGGTCGCGCGTGGTGAGTGGGCGCACACGTATGGATATTCCCGGGGCTTCATTGTCCAGCACGTCGATCAGCGGTGGGATGAGTTCGGCGGCCGTCGCATCGGCCATGGCCAAAACGAAGGTCGACGTGTCGGTGGCCGGCAGGAAATCCCTTGGCAGGAGTGAATCGCGAAGAGACTGCAACGCGCCTCGCACGGCGGGCCAGATCTCCATTGCCAGCGCAGTCGGCTGCAAGCCTTGTCCGCTGCGTTTGAGGAGCTCGTCCTTCAAGGTTTCGCGCAATCGGCGCAAGGCGTTGCTGACTGCGGGCTGTGTCAAGGACAAGTTGCGGGCGGCTTTGGTCAGGCTGCGCTCCTGCATCACCTCGTCAAATACCCGCAGCAAGTTGAGATCCAGAGTTCTGAAGTTCATCGCCGTGCAGTCAAATCAATTGGGGTCAGAACCCAATTACCACCATGCGGAATAAATGCCTGATTTTGGGTTCCCGCGCACACATTATCACCCACATGAATATGTTGCATCATCAATATAAAGTTGAGTAACATAAGAGTAAACCCTAATATGCACTCACTCTTCCGGCAAATCTGCTGGGTGAGAACATGAAAGGGAATTCACCATGACCAAGTTCGTCCATACCGATTACCCCACCGAGCATCCCGGCGTGGTCCGCGCCGAAGCGCTTTTCGCCCGGGGCCAAGCCGTCGCAGCATCAACGGCCGAGGGATGGAGAACGTTCAAAAACAGCATGGGTTCAGGGCGCGGTTTGACCACCCTGGTGTTGGCCGCCGTCGTGGCAAGCCTGGTTCTTGTCGCGGACTATTGGGTTGACACCTGGGCCGAAGAGCACCTTTTTGCCGCCTGGGTAGCCTTGTGGACATTGGTCTTCGCCACCTTGGCTGTGTTTGCGCCGCTCGCCAAAGGCTGGATCGACAGTGCCGGGCAAGAGTATGCCGCCTGGCGCAAAAATGTCGAGGCGGCGCGCAGCGAAGCAGCGTTCCTGGACGTTGCGCAACGTGATCCACGCGTCATGGCCGAGCTGCGCGCTGCCATCTTGCGCCATGAAGCGGCCCAAATAGAGGCGTTTGGCGCCGTTGAGCCGAACCAAGCACTGGAGCGCGTGATGAACGCGCTGCCACCGGGCAAACGGTATTTGCGTTACGTTTAAGACCGATCCTGCGAAAAAAAGCCCCGCACTGCGTGGCTTTTTTTGTCTTGGACGAGCTGCAGGCCGCTGCAATAAGCTATTATTTAAGTAGCAATAAATTCAATTTCCATGTGACTTTACGGCCAATTTTTCTTACAAATTTAATAATCCGGCAAATCGGACACGTTTGTTAATATGGGTGTTAATTTCTACGCCAAATAGAAGGCGTTTTATAGCGGCTCGGCGTCAGTTGGAAACTGCAGGGTCTGGACTGTGCACATGTGTACCATGTGACTTTTGACTCTTTTTTCCGAAGGAAATGCTGATGGCCGGACTCTGGTTTGAACAGTTCAGTGTGGGGCAATCCTTCGAGCACGAAATCCGCCGCACCGTGCTGGAGAGCGACAACATGTGGTTCAGCAACGCCACCTGCAACCCGGCGGCGCTGCATATCGATGCCGAGTATTGCAAAGGCACGGAATTTGGCAAACCCATCGTCAACAGCATTTTCACGCTGGGTTTGGTGATTGGCCTCTCCGTCCAGCAGACCACGCTGGGCACCACCATTGCCAATCTCGGCATGAGCGATGTGCGATTCCCGGCGCCGGTATTCGCCGGCGACACCATCCGCTCGCGCACCACGGTGAAGGAAATCCGCGCCAGCAAATCACGGCCCAATGCCGGCATCGTCACGTTTTTGCACCAGGGCCTGAACCAGCGCGGTGAAGAAGTCTGCACCTGCACGCGCCAAGCCTTGATGTTGAGGAAACTGTCGTCATGAAATTTAGGTCACTGCTGTTCGTGCCGGCCGACAGCGAGCGCAAACTGGCCAAAGGCCTGGGCAGTCCGGCTGACGTGCTGATTTTGGACCTTGAAGACGCCGTGGCACCCTCAAAGAAGGAGGGTGCCCGGCATACCGCCGCTGAATTCATCAGCGCACATGCCGCCTCGCTGACCACACGCCTATTCGTGCGCATCAACCCGTTTGATTCCGGTCTGTCCATGGGTGACCTGGCGGCCGTGGTGCTGCCGGGCTTGGCCGGGATCATGCTGCCGAAAATCAACAGCGCGGCCGACCTGGTGCGCCTGGGCCATTGCCTGGACGCGCTCGAAGCCCGGGCCGGTATCGCGCCCGGCAGCATCGCCATGCTGCCGGTGGCCACCGAGACCGCGCAGGCGATGTTGAACATGAACAGCTTCGCCAGCCTGTCGCCCATTGCACGGCTGGCGGCCGTCACCTGGGGCGCGGAAGACTTGTCCACCGCCATTGGCGCCTTGTCCAACCGCGATGAAGACGGCCGCTATTCGCCTTTGTATGACCTCGCCGCCTCGATGTGCCTGTGCGCCGCAGCCGCTGTCGGCGTGCCCGCCATTGACACCGTGCATGTCGATTTCCGCGACGCGGCGGGTCTCAAAGCCGCCTGCGCGGTGTCGCGCAGGCGTGGCTTCAAGGGCCGCATGGCCATCCACCCGGATCAGGTCGCCCCCATCAACGACGCCTATACACCCTCTGCGGCAGACCTCGCGCACGCCCAGCGCATCGTCGACGCCTTCGCCGCAGCGCCCGACGCAGGCGCGCTGAGCATTGACGGCGCGATGGTCGACATGCCGCATTTGATTCAGGCGCGGCGCACGCTGGCGTCTGCCACCTGACCCGCAACACGCCAAACGGAACAAGCCCATGGACTTTTCAATCAGCGACGACCACCGAACCGATGCCCCATGTGCAAGCCGGCGTGGGCATCGTCAACCAGTCGCCCCTTGGCATTGGCGTGAACCGCAACACCGACCCGGCGATTGAAAACCCGGCAAGATGCTGTTCGCGCTGCCCTGCGGGGGCTCAAGGCACCACGGCGAGAAAAAGGAAGGTGGCAAAAAGCACCAGGTGCACGGCACCTTGCAGCACCGTGGCGCGGCCACTGGCCAGTGTGGTGGTGCTGATCACGAAGGTCAGCGCCAGCAATGCGGTTTCCTTGGGGGCCAGGCCCAGCTCCAGGCGCAGGTCGAGCATCAGCGACACGGCGGCCACTGCCGGAATCGTCAGCCCGATGGTGGCCAGCGCCGACCCCAAGGCCAGGTTCAAACTGGTCTGCATGCGGTTGAGCAGGGCCGCCCGCACGGCCGCCCATGTTTCCGGCAACAGCACCAAAAGGGCGATGGCCACACCAACCACCGCAGCCGGCGCCGAAGCCGCGTCCACGCCGGCCTGGATACTGGGCGCCAGGGTCTTGGCCAGGCCGACGACTGCCACCAGCGAAATACCCAGCAAGGCCATGCTCAGCAGCGCAACGCGTGTCGAGGGCCGCGCCACCGGCTGGACTTCGCCGGCCACCTTGACCGGCAGGTAATAGTCCCGGTGGCGAACCGTCTGCACAAAAACAAACACGCCGTAGAGGGTGAGCGACATCACGCCGGCAAATGCCAGCTGCGACGGCGAAAAGGTCGGCCCGGGCGTGGTGATGGTGAGCGTTGGCAAAATCAGCGTCAAGGTGGTCAGGGCGATCAGCACCGACAGCGCGGGGATCGCACCCTCCACCCGGAACACCAGCACATGGTGGCGCAAAGCGCCCATCAGCAGGCATAGCCCGACAACGCCATTGCAGACGATCATCACTGTGGCAAACACCGTGTCGCGCGCCAGCGCGTTTGCCGCCGTACCGCCCGACAACATGATCGACACGATCAGCGCGACCTCGATCACGGTGACGGCCAGAGCCAGGATCAACGTGCCAAAGGGTTCGCCCACCCGGTGCGCCACTACCTCGGCGTGGTGAACCGCAACGAACACCGCCGCGATCAGGGTTGTTGCGACCAGCGTCAACAATGCCCAGCCGAGCGGTCGCCCCCAAGCTGCGGCCAGCACGGCGCAGGCAGCCAGTGGAAGGACAAGGCTCCAGCGGGGTACACCGGGCCACAGTTTGCGGCTCATGAATATCTATGGATTGAGTGGTTGGCCGACCTATTGTGTAGCGATTTGCACGAAGTACCGGCTGGCGCTGGCGGGCAATGCGGCGCGTGGCCGCTCTGAAGGGGAAATGGTGCGGCTGGCGGGGATCGAACCCACGACCCTTGGCTTCGGAGGCCAATACTCTATCCACTGAGCTACAGCCGCATGCGGGTGAGGCCGCAATTGTAGGTCGTTTCACGGGGTGCGCCCGCTATAATAGCGGGTTGATTTTGAGCCTACTACCAGGCCACTGGCCAGACCACCGACTTTTGAGGAAACCATGAGCGACAAAGCCCACGCCGCAGCCCACGTAGCCCACGTAGCTCACGAAGAGGAACACACCGGACCGATCAAGAACCCGAAACAACTGCTGATTGCCGTTTTCTTCTCGTTTGTGGCGCCCGTTTTCATCATCATTGGCCTGGTGTATTACGTGGTCGCCGGCGCCAAGCCCGCTGAAGGCACGGTCAATATGGAGAAAACCATCGTGCAGCGGCTGCAGAAGGTCGGCAGCGTCGAGATCCGCGATGCCAACCGCGAGTTGAAAAACGGCAAGGCGGTGTTTGACGCGCAGTGCACCGC